>JAITAT010000123.1 GCA_031283975.1 Synergistaceae bacterium | reverse complement strand
GCCTCCATCATCCTGTTCTCGGCCATGAAGGACTTCAAACCATCCTCCGCGTCGGCGACGCCCTCCCTGGGCGGCACGTAACCTGTTCCTATCGTCCATGCGGCGACGGACTTCACGCTGTACAAAAACCTCAGGAACTCCCACGCTGATTTTTTCTCTTCCTCCGTCCGGGCCGCTATCGCAAGCATACAGCCACCGGCCGGAAGAACCCTCTTTTTGCCCAGCCAAGCCGGGGAGTTAATCGCGCCCACGTCGAATTTCGCCGTTTTCTGAATGCTGGCCCTTCTGGCTATGGTGGTGTACAGCATACCGACGTTTCCCTCGATGAACGCCTGCACGCCCTCGTCCCAGGTGGAATGGAGAGCGCTTTTATCTTCGAGTACCATGCCCGCGTAAAGTTCATACGCTTTGATTCCGTCCTCGCTGGCGAAAGATGCCCTGGGGTTTCCGTTTTCGTATGTTATGAAACGCGCGCCCGCGCTCTCTATCAACGCCTGTTGAGCCCAGCTGTCGGCTGGCTCTTGCATGTAGAACCCGTATTTGCCGGTGCGTTCTTTTATGGTTCTAGCGAATGCCCTGACGTCCTCCCACGTACCGGGGCCATTTTCGGAGAGGCCGGCTTCCCTGAGTATGTCTTTGTTGATATAGAGTACAGGATTGCTCAGGGAATACGGAAGCCCCGCGAGGTCCCCGCCGCTGTTCGTCGCAAGCCCGATCACGTTGGGCAGAAAATTGTCCCTGATGAACGCGGCGTCCGGCGGAAAATATTTGTCGATTACTTTTTGCGGGTTCGAATACTGGAAGTTGTTAGAAAAATAATCGAGAAACGCCCAGCCGACCTGCACGACGGCCGGCGACTTCCCCGCCGCGGCCTCGACCTGCAGCGTCTGCATGATCCCCTTGTACATGTCAGGTATGAAACGTTCCGTTACGTGAGTGTTCGCGCTCTGTTCGTTGAACTGCCTTACGAGTTCGGTGACCACAAGCCCTCCCTGTGCTTCCGCGTTGGGGTGCCAGTATTCGATGTTCGTCTTAGCCGCCTCGCCTCGGGCGCAATGTGACAAGAGAACGCCCCCAACCATCATGATTCCCAATATTTTCAACGCCGACTTACGCATGACCGTCACTCCTTTAATTATTTTCGCGATATCTTTGCCGCTGAGGTAAAGGTAGCAGACGTTTGTAACGACGAATTCACGAAAATGTAAAATTTACGTGAATTCATTTTCGTGAGGAACGCCTTTGGTCATATTGGCAGGCCGCTCTTTGTAATTATTATGCGCAATGAGCGTGATGTAGTAAAATATGAAATCTGGCTGTTAAAAATCGGCGTGAACGCGAATATCGGCGGGCATTGCAGGGGTGAATCGCATTGAGCTATCTGGACGAGGTAAGGCTGGACTACGATCGCGAGGAACGCAAGGGCGTGGGGGAAGTCGTGTATTGTTCCGGGAAGTCGGACGAGCAGCTGACAGGCATCGCGGCGGACGTCAGGGCGCGGGGCATGAACATGGCGTTCAGCAGATTGAGCCCTCGTCAGGCTGAACTCATCTCGGACGGAGCGCCGCCGTTGGTATACGATCCGGTCTCGCGCTTCGGGACGATCGAGTTTTCTCCCGCGCCAAGGCTGTCCGCGTCAGTCGCGGTAGTGACCGCCGGAAGCAGCGATGTTCCGGTGGCGTCTGAAGCCGCCGCCATCGCCGAGTTTTTCGGCTGTGAAGTGAAAAGGTATTTCGACGTCGGGGCCGCCGGTCTGCACCGTCTGCTGAAAGTGCTGCCCGAGATAAGGGAGGCCGATATAGCGATCGTGGCTGCCGGCATGGACGGAGTGCTGCCGACCATAGTCACGGGGCTCGTCCCCTGTCTCGTGATAGGACTGCCCACGTCGGTCGGCTACGGAATAGCCTCGAACGGAAACGTCGCGCTGAACACAATGCTGTCTTCCTGTTCGCCCGGCATGGTGGTGGTAAATATCGACAACGGCGTAGGCGCGGGGCTCGCCGCCGTGATCGCCGCGAAAAACGCGGAGAAAATTTCGCGGCGGCGGCAGTGACCGTCGAACCGACTATCGTCTCGTTAGTGAATATGGCACGGCCCGCGTTTTTTTATAAGACATTATTCCGCCATTTTGTAAATCTCCAGCACGTCCTGCCATTTCAGCTTCCTCAAGCCTCCCAGCGGCCGCTCCTCGATTCCGTATTCCACTTTGGTCGCTTTTTTGGCCATCAGTTCCAATTTGCTGTCGCCGATACCGAGTTCCGACAACGTCGCCGGAAGTCCCATTTTACGGAAAAATTCCCTCAGGCGCGCGATACCCTCCCGGATTACGGAGTCCATTTCGCGGTAGCTGCCCCTCGTCCCCATGACATTCACGGCGAATTGCGCGAACATTGGCGGGTTTTCATTGTACACATATTCCATCCAGTTCGGCGTGAGGACTGCAAGGCCCGCGCCGTGCGGCACATCGTAAATCGCGGATAATTCGTGCTCCATGCCATGACACGCCCAATCCTGCGCTCGGCCGACGCCAAGCAGATCGTTGTGGGCTATGGTTCCGCCAAAGCCGATCTCGCACCACGCCTGATAGTTCGACGGATCGTTCACGACAATCAGCGCGTTTTTCATTATGACGCGCAGCGTCGCCTCGCACAGTTCGTCGGTCAGCTCCACCGCGGTCGTGTTGGTAAAGTATCGCTCGAAAATATGGCTCATCATATCGGCGACGCCGTTCGCGATCTGGTTTTTCGGCAGGGTTGAAAATAATTCCGGGTTCACCACGCTCAGTACCGGGCGAAGCGGATCGGCAGCATAGCCCAGCTTCATCTGCTTTTCCTCGTTGGTGACGACGCTCGCGCCGCTCATTTCGCTGCCCGCGGCCGGAATGGTCAGCACGGTCGCGACGGGCAGAGCTTTTTTGACGGGCAGACGCTGTTCATAAATATCCCATACGTCGCCGTCATGGAAAACCCCCATCGCGATGGCTTTTGCCGAATCGATGACGCTTCCGCCGCCCACCGCGAGAATCAAATCGACGTTCTCGTGTCTGCAAAGAGCGATGCCCTCTTTCACCAGCGCAAGCCGCGGATTCGGCTTGACGCCGCCAAGTTCCGCAAAAGCCACGCCGCTCTTCTTCAATGAAGCGGCGATCTGCTCGTACAGGCCGCTCTTTTTGACGCTGCCGCCGCCATAGTGCAGCAGAACTTTCCCGGCGATCGGTTTTAAGAGAGCGCCGGCCTCATGCTGCGTCTCTTTTCCAAAAACGATGCGTGTGGGCGCGTAAAAATTAAAATTGAGCACAATGCATATCCCCAGTCTGTCGATTTTCTCGTTAAAACGGTACTTTATCGGGATCCGACGAGTAACCCGCGCGGCCATCGAGCCCGGCTATCAGCCTGACGTCGTCCTCGGCAAGCTCGAAACCGAATACATCCGTGTTCTCGACAATACGGGACGGCGTCACCGATTTGGGCAGGGGCAGAAATCCCATTTGCAGGCTCCAGCGGATACAAACCTGCGCGACGGTTCTGCCGTATTTTTCGGCGACGGCCTTAATCTCCGGCACTCCGAATATCTCGCCTACGCCAAACGGACTGTACGCTTCCACGACCATGTTTCGCTTCCTGGAATATTCCACGACATCATCCTGGGTATCGCCGGGGCAAAGCCGTATCTGGTTCACCATCGGCGCGACCGAAGCCGTTTTCAGCAGCGGCTCGGTATGGCGCTCATGAAAATTGCTGATGCCGATGGCGCGGACGCGCCCGGCTTTGTAAAGTTCCTCGAAAGCTTTCCACGTCCCGGCGTTCGCTTCCTGCCAGTTGTTCCGGAATTTGACCGGGTTGGGCCAATGAATCAGGTAGAGGTCGAGATATTTGAGCCCGAGTTTTCCGATACTGGTCTCGAAGGCCTTGAGCGTATTCTCGTAACCGCGGTCTTCGTTCCAAAGTTTGGTGGTGATAAAAAGCTCGCCCCTTGGAACCCCGGCCTGCTTTATCGCGGCCCCGACACTGCTCTCGTTGCCATATACGGCGGCCGTGTCGATATGGCGATAACCCGCTGCGATGGCGACCTTGACGGACGACACGCACACATCTCCGCCGGGCGTCTGCCAGGTTCCGAAACCCACGCAGGGGATTTTTACGCCGTTGTGGAGCGTATAAGAATCGGTCAGTGCTTTCATAAAGAATCCTCCTAAATTTGATTTATTTACAAAAGATAAAATACAAATATAATGAAAGTATAAACCCTAACGTGAATTCCCAGTCGATATCATACCGAAAATTTCAGAGACGTTTTATTAAATGAGATTTACCGTCAGGCAAGAAGCCGAAAAAACGAACATGAAACCGCTTACGGGATGTCAAACCAGTTTCCCGGTTTTCCCCGATTGTGCTAGTATATAAACATAAGGTCATCATCATGAAACCGGAGGAACAATGAATGGATATCGATCTGGACGAATCTAGATATACCAAACTCTTGGAACTGATAGACACGGACGGTTTCAGCATGGGGGCGGGAAAGGCTCAGGAAGCTCTCGAGTCTTTGGGCATAATAGTGAGCGAGCCCACCGCCGGACGGGCGCTTCGCGATCTGGAGAGGGCGGGGCTGCTGGAGAAAAACGGCAGCCACGGAAGAAAACTGACGGCCGCCGGCAAGAAAAAACTCTCCGAATATCGGGTTATACAGGACAACATCGAACGCGCGCGAAGTTTCGCCGAATCGATAAATCCCACGGAAAGAGAGGAACTGCTCGATATACTGGCGGCCCGCAGAATGATAGAAACGGAACTGGCGAGACTGGCGGCTTCGCATATCACCCCGTCCGAGATAGAAAACCTGCGTTCCGCCGCGGGTAAGAGCAGAATCTTGCTTCAGCGCGGCGAAAACGTAGCCGACAGCGACACCCTCTTTCACATGACGATAGCCTCCGCGTCGCGCAACAGGACGCTGGCGGGCGCTCTGAAACTTATATGGCACGACGGCAAATACGCGAAAAAACTGGCGCATGTCAGGTATCATTCGAAAAGCGTGATAAGCGACGACCACGTTGAAATCATCGAAGCTCTCAAATCCGGCAGCCCCGACAAATCCGGGAGCGCGATGAAAGCGCACATCAACAATGTCATCCGTGACGTCGAAAAACTGCCTGAGCATATGTGGGGCGACGATCCGATTTTCTGAAATGTCAGAGCCATTTCGCGGTTTGCCGGCATGAACTCGCGCGGAAAATAAAAACAACCCGAGGGTGAATCCAGGCGAGTTCGCGCGAAATCCCTACTCAAAAGTAAAACAGCCGGGAATTTTAGTCCTTCCAAACGAATACAACGAGAATCCACAGGCAAACCATTGGGGCTCTGCCCCGCCGGGGAACCAGTTCCCCGGATCCCTTTTATAAATTTTATGAAAAAAGTGCAGGGAGCTTGCTCCCTGCCGGGTTCGGGCAGCGCCCGAGGTTTTTTGCCTGCGGATCTGGGTGACGGCGATCGTATTGACATGACAGCGCGCGCCATTATAATGTTAGTTGATATGAATTTCATATTATCATATGGCGATTCTCTGCTTGATGATTTCACGGGATGAGGCGCACGGCATGTCTGTAAAGTTAGCAGAAACTAAATACTGATTCCGCGATGACGCGCGATTCGAGACAGAGGAAATTTTTCGCTTTCCGCGACGCCGTATTTCTGTCCTGCGCGGCCGCGGCCCTCGCGCTCTTCGTCCATTCGGGGGAACGGCCGCCGGAGGGCGAAAAGTACGCCGATATAACGGTGGACGGGCAAATCGTAAAGACGATTCCGCTCGGCAGAGAAGGGACTTACTCGCCCGCGGGACGTCCGGGCGTGCAGATAGCGGCGCGCGGCGGAATGATAGGTTTCGTCCGCTCCGACTGCCCGGATAAAATATGCGTTCACACGGGTTTTCTGTCCATTCCGGGTCAATCGGCCGTATGCCTGCCAAATCGGGTCGTCGTGCGGGTGGCGTCCAGGAAAGAAGAGGAACTTGACAGCATTGTCTACTGACATCGCGCAGGTTCACGGATAGGGAGGTTCGGATGAAAAAATACGCCGTACGCGAGATAACTTCTCTCGCGCTCATGCTGTCGATGATACTGATCATATCCGCCGTCGAAAGCATGTTTCCGGTGCTGCCCTTTCACATGCGCTTCGGGCTCTCGAATGTGGTGACGATGTACGCGCTCTTCTTCGTCGGTTTCAGACAGGCTTTTACGCTCTCGGCGCTGAAATCGCTGTTCGTTTTTTTGACGAGGGGGCCGATAGCCGGAATTATGAGCGCGAGCGGCGGGATTACGTCGCTTCTGGCGACCGCGTCGATAGCGGCGCTCTCCTCGGGCGCGTCCTATTTATTCCTCAGCGTGGCGGGGGCGCTCGTCCACAACATGACGCAACTAGCCGCCGCGTCGTTCATCGTATCGACAAACCTGATGCCGGTATACCTCCCCATCCTCATCGCGGCCGCGATTCCCGCCGGCGTTCTGACCGCCGCGCTTCTCCGGGCCGTGATGCCGGTATTCAAGGCCATCTCTCCCGAAAAAACGAGGCTGCTTCGAACATGAAACGGAGACCGGTCAAATTTATCGCCGCGGCCGCAGCCGCCGCGCTGTCGATCATTTGCGCGGGCGCGTGGATCGTCCGGGAGAACGCGACCCGGGACGAACCGAACCGCAAATTTTCCGCGGAATTTTTCGGCACGTTCGACACGGTGGTCACTTTTACCGCGTTCGCGGCCGGAGAAGCCGAGTTCGAACGCTTTCTCGGAGCCGCGCGCGGCGAAATGGAACGCATGTCGAGACTTTTCGATATTTACAATGACTACGACGGCGTCGTGAACGTCAAAACGATAAACGACGCGGCCGGGACAAAACCGCTCAAAGCGGACGGGGATATACTCGAACTTCTCCTGCTCGCGAAGAAGGCGCACGGCGAAACCGGAGGCGCGCTGAACGCCGCGCTCGGGCCGGTTCTCGCTATATGGCACGACTACAGAAGCAGGGCGGCGTCCGAAGACGTTGAGCCGCCGCCGGAGGAAGAACTCAGAAAAGCGGCGAACCATACGTCGATGGACGACGTGATAATCGACGAGGAGAGCGGAACCGTTCTTCTGCGCTATCCCGACATGCGGCTGGACGTCGGCGCTATCGCGAAGGGATACGCGGCGCAGAA
>JAITAT010000205.1 GCA_031283975.1 Synergistaceae bacterium | reverse complement strand
TCTCCGCGCCGGAAGGTTGTAAAACATATCGTCGGCCTGAACGCGAGTTCCCGGCAGACACGGCACTTCGGCGTGCAATATGACCTCGCCGCCCTCCGCCCTGACAACTCCGCCGATTTCGTCCTCATGCCTCCTGCTCCGCAGTTCAAGCCTGCTCACGGCCGCTATGCTAGCCAGAGCCTCTCCCCTGTACCCCAGAGTGCGAACCCGTTCGAGGTCATCCAGCGTAGCGATTTTGCTTGTCGCGTATCTTTCTATCGCGAGCGGCATGTCGCCGAACGCTATTCCGGAGCCGTCATCCTCTATTATGAGCGAGGATTTCCCTCCCTGCCCGAGGGTTATTCTTATGTCCGACGAACCCGCGTCTATCGAGTTTTCCAGCAGCTCCTTCGCGGCCGACGCGGGGCGTTCTATTACCTCGCCGGCCGCTATTCGGCTCGATACCCCCGGATCCAGCTTTTTGATCGGGCATGCCGCTCCGTTCATTTCAGTTCCAGTATCCTCCTGCTCTTTTTTCTGAGACGAAACACCATATCCAGCGCGTCCATCGGGGTCATGCGGTTCGGTTCGCACTGCGACAGTTCCTCGATCACGCCTTCGCGCTCGACGTCGAAAAATATGTCTTTCTGGACGTTCTTTTTCGATATCTCAGCCAGATTTCCGTCCAACGCCGCCGAGCCGTTCTCCAGTTCGCCGAGTATCTCCTGCGCCCTCTGTACCACGATATTGGGCACTCCGGCCAGGCGGGCGACCTCTATGCCGTACGACCTGTCGGCGGCGCCTTGAACGACTTTGTGAAGAAATCTCACTCCGCCGGCCGACTCCTCGACAGCCATGCTGAGGTTCGTCAACTGGGGCAGGGACAGGTTCGTCAGCTCGTGATAGTGAGTGGCAAAGAGCGCTTTCGTCCTGCCTTCCACGTTTAAATCAAGAAATTCCAGTACGGCCCACGCCAGGCTCATACCGTCGTAGGTCGAAGTACCGCGCCCTATTTCGTCCAATATCACGAGACTGCGGGAGGTGACGTGGCGCAGGATGGCGGCCGTCTCGACCATTTCAACCATGAAGGTGCTGCGTCCCTGCGTCAGTTCGTCATGCGCTCCTATCCGCGTGAATATCCTGTCGATCAGGCCGATATGGGCTTCTTCGGCGGGCACGAACGATCCTATGTGAGCCATGAGCGCTATGAGCGCCGCTGTCCTGAGATATGTGGATTTGCCCGCCATATTGGGGCCGGTGATGATCGCTATGCAGCCCGCATCCGCGTCGTCCGGGTCGAGAGTTATGTCGTTGGGTGTGAACGGCGTCGCGGAGTGTGCCCTCTCTATCACGGGATGGCGCGCTCCGCGGACGGCGAAGACCCTGCTGTCGTCCATGACGGGCCTGATGTAGGCGTTGTCGCGCGCGGCCTCGGCCATTGAGCAGAGAACATCCGCCTCCGCTATGACCGATGACGCCGCCTGGCACTCCGATCCGCGCGCGAGTACGGACGAGATTATGTTTTTGTAAAGGCTTTCTTCGCGTTCTTTGATATTGCTTTCGGCGTGAAGAACCCTGCGTTCTATCTCCTTGAGCCGTTCGTTTACGAAACGTTCGCCGTTCGACACGGTCTGGCGCCTTATATAGTCGTCCGGGACGCTGTCGGCAAAGTTTTTGCCCACTTCGATATAATAGCCGAACACGCGGTTTATCCCGACTCTCACTTTCAACCCGGTGCGCTCCCGTTCCTGCGCCTCGAACGCCTTGAGGTTTTCCTCGGCGCGGGCTATGGCGTCCCTGTAACCGTCCAGCATTTCGTCATAACCGGTTCTTATGACGCCTCCGGCGGAGAGCTGTCTCGGCGGTTCGTCGGCGATCGAGTTTTCGAGCGATACGCGGACGTCGGACAGATCGGGGATCCTCTCGAACAATTCGCGTATTTGCGGGCAGTCCGAGCCGGCGGCAAGCGATATGGCGGCGGGCAGAGCCGACAGGGTATCCCTGATCGCTCCCAGGTCTCTCGGGTTGCCTACTTTCATTCCAACGCGCGAGAGAGCGCGTTCGATATCCCCGCAGCGGGAAAGCGTTCCGGCCAGCTTTTTGCGGAACGGATTGTCGTCGACGAGAAACGCTATGCATTCCTGTCTGAAAGTTATTTCGCCGAGACGCTTGGACGGATGGGATATCCATTCGCGGAGAAGCCTGCGTCCCATCGGCGTTTTACAGCGGTTCAGCACCGAAAAGAGCGAGGGGCCGGATGAATCCAGCAGCTCAAGATTTACCTGCGTGGCGTGATCCAGTATCAGCATTCCGTCCGGGAGTATCGGAAATATTCTGTTTACGTGCCCGGCGCCTCCGAACTGGGTTTCCTCCAGATATCTCAGGACCGCCGCGGCCGCGCCGGCGGCCGGGTCGTCGTCCTCGAAGCCCATGACCCTCAGCGTGGGAATGTTCCATCTTTTGCAAAGCCATTCGACGCCGTGTCCGGCGGAAAACTCTCCCCGTTCGCGCGAGATGACCGAGGAAGCTCGCGCCGGGCTGTCTTTCCAGAACGACGCGAACTCCGTTTCTTTTCCCTTCGGTATCAGTATTTCACCGGGAGAAAACGTCAGAATGAGAGCGGACGCCTCGTCGGGCGGAAAAGTTCCGGCTTCCAGCTTTCCTGTGCCCGACGAAAGGAGAGCTATTGAAACCGCGTCGGAACCGGGCGCTACGGAGACGAGTTTCCCG
>JAITAT010000233.1 GCA_031283975.1 Synergistaceae bacterium | reverse complement strand
GAAGAGCCGAAGCAGTTTCAGGGATTGCGACTCGATCGAGTCGAGCGAACGAAGAAGCCCCGTCTTGAGGTCGAGAGGCGTACCGTCGAACGACAGGAACACCGACGGAATGCAGAGGGTTCCGCCTTTCTTGCTCTTGACGATGAACGCGTTGCTGCTGATATCCCAAACGCTGTAACCTCTGGCTTCGAAGGTCGATCTGCGGCCCGCGGACGGGAAAGAGGACGCGTCCGGTTCTCCCTGCATGAGATCCGAACCTTTGAACGTCTCGAGCGGCGTGCCGTCATCGGACGGCAGCGTAAACGCCATGTGCTTTTCCGCGGTGATTTCGGTGAGCGGATGAAACCAGTGCGACCAGTGAGTAGCGCCGTTCGCTATGGCCCACTCTTTCATGGCCATCGCCACTATGTCCGCGTCGCCCGGATCGATGGGTTTGCGGCCCACCATAGCTTCTTCGAGACTCGCGTAAACATTTTTGGGCAGATGCTCCTTCATCGCTCGCTTGTCGAACACCAACGCCCCGAAGATATCCCTCACCCGCTCGAACTTTTCACCTGTTTGCGAACCGCCAGCCTTACACTCGACCATCTCTCTCGTCCTCCCTAAGATTAAGCAGATACAATGTTTAATATTAGCGCTTGCAAAATCCAAAATTCAGCATAAGATAAGTCTGAAATCAACTATCGCAGGTTATCATGTATCATATGCAAAATCAAGAGGTTTTATAATTTTCGTAAATTTTTCTCATTCCTTTTTATCATATAAGGAGACCGCGTTTCTGACGTCATACGCGGATAAATTTTTCCCGCGGGCCAATCTGAGGACATCCTCATATTCCGGCGTGCTGCGCAGGACACGGCCGTCGAGCGTGACGCTCTTAAAAGCTACCTCTCCGAGAGACGTCGCGCGTTTCTCCTCGGCGCGGTCAAGAGAAATCCGCCGTGTGCCTATGATCCTCACGCCTATCGTGGTCGTCTCGCGCATCATCACTTCGGCAAGACGCGTCTCATCGCCCTGACGCGCGAGACAGCACAGTTTTACCGCGGGACGCCCTTTTTTCATCAATATGTTTTCGCACCACGCGTCCAGGGCCCCTGCCGACAACAGGCGCTCCATCGCGAGGGCGAAATCCTGAGGGTTCATGTCGTCGATGTTGGTCTCCAGAAGCGAAGGCTCCTCACAGATAAAACGTCCGCCGGAGTTTTCCTCAGTGTCGAGAAGAATGGCGCGGAGCGCGTTCGGCAATTCCGGGGTGTCTCTGCCGCCAAGCCCCGTCCCGATACAGATTATAGAACCTCTCGGCAGAGGGCGGAACCCCTTTTCGCCGGCCAATACCCTCAGCAGCAGCGCCCCGGTGGGAGTGGTTCGTTCCATCGGTTCACCGGCCGAGAAAACCTCGATCCCCTTCAACAGCGCCGCCGTGGCGGGTGCCGGGACGGGGAGAATGCCGTGCTCGATTTTCACCGTGCCCGACCCCACATTTACCGGAGAAGAGAGCAATTTGGGCCACCCGAAGTGTTCCATCATCAACATGGCTCCGACGATGTCCGCTATCGAGTCGACGGCCCCCACCTCGTGAAAATGGACCTCCTCCGGCGTTGTGCCGTGAATTTCGGCTTCCGCCGCGGCAAGCAGGGTAAAAGCCTCCGCGGATTTCTCACGCACTTTCTGAGATACGCGGCTCTGCGCCAAAATATCCAGAATATGCGACAGACGCCGATGCGGGTGATGCTCATGAGCGTTGATTCCGACTTTCAATCCCGTTATGCCCGCGCGCGAGCTTCGCGTCACGGACAGCTCCCATCCGGCCAGAGAAATTGCCGCCATCGATGTTTTCAGATCGAAAGCCGGATCGAGCCGCATGGCCATGTCGGTCATGGCCCCCAGAAACATGTCTCCGGATATGCCGGCGTTTGCGTCCAGATAGATGATTTTGCCCTTTATATCGTTCATTGCCAGTCTCTCCCTTCACCGCGCGATTGCGGAAATTCTAACAGTTTCATGAATCGCGCGCAACGAAGAAGCTTCATAGTATATAATCGTCTCGGCATAAAATGACGAGGTGAAGCGTAAATGCGAAAAAAACAGCCGTTCATCTGGGCTGCGCTCCGTTTGTTGATGAGGGTTTGCACGGTTCTGGGACATGAAACCGCCGTGCGCGTTGGGGCATTCATAGGGCGTCTCGTTTGTTTTTTCTCGCGCGGCAGAACCGCGCGGGCGCGTTCGAGAGCGGCGAGGATGCTGGGGGTGCGGGAACGAGAGGCGCGCGAAATAATCCGCGGCGCTTATTCTCATTTCGGAAGAGCATTGGTCGAATTTATCCGCCTGCCCGTCGTGTATCCCAAGATAGACGAACTCGTCAGAACGACCGGCGAGGAGCACATCTGGAAAGCGCTGGAAATGGGACACGGCGCTATTTTCATGTCGGGGCACATCGGCTGCTGGGAGTACGCCGCCGCGGCGCTCGCCCGTCACGGTCTGCCAATGAACGCGATAGGAACCGAACAGCGCGACGAACGAATAACCCAGACCATCGCCGACCTGCGCTCACGGGCCGGCGTGAAACCCGTCGCCAAAGGGATAAACCTGCGGGCCGCGCTGGAATGCCTCAAAAAAAATGAGGTCCTGGCCGTACTTCTCGATCAGGACGCGAAGGACGCCGGGATACTGTCGCCATTCCTGGGACACCTCGCGAGCACGCCGTTCGGCCTGATAAAAATAGCCCACAGGTACGGCATTCCCATACTGCCCGTCCATATCACGAGAGACGGCGACGGGCTGCACATGACTACAGTCATAGAACCTCCGTTGAAGGGCGAAAATGGACGCCCGTTCGGGGAGGACATACGGTACTCCGTCGACAGATGCAACGAGGTGATATCGGGATGGATAAGAGCCAACCCCGAACAGTGGATGTGGATGTATCCAAGGTGGGAATCGACTCTGAACGACAAGTGAGCGGAGCGGTATTCTGCGGCATCGACCCCGGTCGCGAAAAATTTGGCGTCGCCGTCGGATTTCATGACAAATTGTTTTTTTCGGCTGTAATTCCATACGTTAAACTCGATTCGGCGCTGAACTATCTTCTTACGGGAAATCCATCGGAGATCGCCGAATGGGGAAAAGAGGGGATCCCTTATAGTTTCGGCGAACTTGGCGGCGTTTTTCTCGGCAACGGCACGTTTCACGGCGAGTATGAAAAACAACTGCGCGGCAGGAAGATAGATTACGTGGTGGCGGACGAACGCATGACTACGCTCGAAGC
>JAITAT010000127.1 GCA_031283975.1 Synergistaceae bacterium | reverse complement strand
CGCCGGACCCGCGTCATGACCCGCCACATCGACAGCGCGACCATGCCCAGCTTCTTCGGCATACGCTACGGATCGGACTCGCTCAAAATCGGAGCCGCCGTCATAACCTTCATATTCCTGGTGCCGTACACCGCTTCTCTCTACAACGGGCTGTCGCGCCTGTTCGCGATGGCGTTCTCCGTCGACTTAACGGTCTGCATATCCGCGATGGCCCTGCTCACCGCAGTGTATGTGATAACGGGCGGATACAGGGCGACCGCCGTGAACGACTTCATCCAGGGAATAATAATGCTCTTGGGGATAGGAGCGGTCATAATGGCCGTCATCGGCGTGAACGGCGGATTCATGGGCTCGCTCGAAGCGCTCGCCAGGGTGGAGGACGATGCCGTATCCACCGCTCCGGGCATCTTCGCGTCGTTTTTCGGCCCGGCCCCTCTCGACCTTCTCGGCGTCGTCATCCTGACCTCGGCCGGAACATGGGGGCTGCCTCAGATGGTGCAAAAATTCTACTCCATAAGCTCCGAAAAAAATATCAACACGGGAACGGTCATCTCGACGCTGTTCGCCATCGTCATATCGGGCGGCTGCTACGTCCTCGGAGGGTTCGGGCGGCTGTTTTCCGACGCCGCGGGCGTCAAGGCGGGCGGTTTCGACTCCATCATACCGTCCATGCTCTCCGGTTTTCCGGACCTTCTCATAGGCGTGGTCGTCATAATGGTATTCTCGGCCTCGATATCGACTCTGTCGTCGCTCGTCATGACGTCGGCTTCCACGTTCACCCTCGACTTCCTCAAAAACTGCTTCATCAAAAACATGGACGAACGTAAGGCCCTCTTCATCATCCGCTGCCTCATCGCGGTTTTCATAGTGATTTCGTCCGTCATAGCGACCGTACAGTACAAGAGCGGGGTGAGTTTCATAGCGCAGCTCATGGGCGTGTCCTGGGGAGCGCTCGCCGGGGCGTTCCTCGCGCCGTTCCTCTACGGGCTCTACTGGAAGAAGGGCACCTGCGCCGCGGTGTGGTGCAACTTCATCTTCGCCACTGTTTTCATGCTCGCCAACATATTTTTCAGGCCGAGCTTCCCGGCGTTTTTGCAGTCGCCCATCAACTCCGGCGCGTTCACCATGATCGCCGGACTCGTCATAATCCCGGTTGTGAGCGTTTTCACCACCAAACCCGCCGATTCGCTCGTCGAAAGGTGCTTCATGTGTTATGAGACGACCGTGACGGTAAAAGCGGCGGAATCGCTGGGAACGCCGGTCAAGACGGAAAACGCGTAAAGACGATATCACGAGGAGGAACGCAAATGCCCATTACAGACCTGCTGGAGCGCAACGCGCTGACGAAAGGCGGCGATATCGCCGTCGTGGAGTTGAGCCCGCGCTCCGGCTCGGACAGAATAGTGACATGGAAGGATTACGAGACGTCCGAGAGCTATCCCGACCTCTCGCGGCGCAGGGAGATGACGTGGAAATTCATGGACGAGCAGGCGAACAGAGTCGCCAATTTCCTCCTCGAACGCGGGATCGGTAGAGGGAGCAAGGTCGCCGTCCTGATGAAAAACGCCCTCGAATGGTTTCCGCTGTACTTCGGGGTGATGCGAAGCGGAGCGCTCGTGGTCCCGATCAATTTCAGAACCGCGAAGGAAGAAACCCTGAAATGTCTCGAATTGACACAGGCCGACGCCATGGTGTTCGGCCCCGGCTACGAGGAACAGATAGCGGCCCTGCGTGACGAAGCCCGCGGCGTGAAGGTTTTCGTCTCCACGGGGCCGCAGTGCCCTCCGTTCGCGGAAAGCTATTTCGGGAGCGTGTCGCGGGCCGGCGCGCGGAACCCCGGCATCCGGCTGTCCGACGACGACGACGCGGCGATATATTTCACGTCCGGCACCACGGGGGAACCGAAGGCCATACTCCACGCCCACTCAGCCATCCTGTCCGTTTGCGCCACGGAACAGGCCCATCACGGGCAGACGGGGGACGACGTGTTTCTCTGTCTCGCGCCGCTCTTTCACACCGGCGCGATGATGCACTGGCTCGGCAGTCTCGTCTCGTGCGGCAAGGCGGTGCTGCTGCGCGACGGCAGGCCAAAGCCCATACTGGACGCCATATCGGAGGAAGGAGCGACGATCGCTTTCATGCTGGTGCCCTGGGTGCAGGACATTTTGCAGGAGGTCGAAAGCGGCAAATTGTCATTCGGCGACTTCAAACTCGACCAGTGGAGACTGATGCATATAGGAGCGCAGCCGGTTCCGGTGGAACTGATAACCCGATGGAGAAGATATTTCCCGCGCCAGCAATACGACACGAACTACGGACTCAGCGAATCGATGGGACCCGGGTGCGTACACCTCGGAGTGGAAAACACGCGCAAGGTAGGAGCGATAGGCAAGCCCGGACTGGGCTGGCAGGCCGAGATCGTTTCCGAGGACGGACGCCCCGCGCCGAACGGAACGATCGGCGAGCTGATAGTCAAAGGCCCCGGAGTGATGAAGCGCTATCACAACGACGAGGAGTCCACGGCTTCGGCGCTGCGCGGCGGCTGGCTCTTTACCGGAGACATGGGATACGTCGACGGGGACGGGTTCATTTTCCTGGTCGACAGAAAGAAGGACGTCATAATCAGCGGCGGCGAAAACATATTTCCCATACAGATAGAAGATCACCTCCGTTCCTTCGGCAAGATAAAGGACGTCGCCGTGATAGGCGGTTACGACAAGCGCCTCGTGGAGGTTCCCATCGCGATCGTATCGCTCAAGGACGGCGAGCGGGCGACCGAGGACGAGCTAGTCTCTCACTGCGAGACGCTGCCGCGCTACAAAAGACCGCGGCGCTTTATTTTCGCCGAGGTGCCGAGAAACCCGACCGGAAAAATAGAAAAACCACGTCTCCGCGCGATGTACGGAAACGCCGGGGCTGAAGGAGTTAGATAACGATGACGGACTGTTCGGATAGCCCGGATACCGGGCGCGCGTCCATAGGGCTGGTATTGTCAGGCGGAGGCGCGAAAGGGGCTTATCAGACCGGCATAGTGAAAGCTCTCTCGGAGATGAACGTCCCTATAGCGGCCATATCGGGCGCGAGCATCGGCGCGCTCAACGGGGCGGTGACGGCGTCGGCGGCGTCCTTGGCGGACGCGGCGGAGAGGCTGGAAAAACTGTGGAAAGCGATAGCGGACGATCCTCCGCTCGGAGACAAAATACCTACGTCGATAAGGCTTCTCGAGGCTGCCGGTCTGAGGTTCAGCGACGATTTTCGCTATACCACCCGCATTTTGCGCGAGGTGGCGCACAACCTGCTGCCCACCATACTGTCGCCCGACACCGGGGCTCTGGTCGACAATTCGCGCATCAGAGAACTGCTCCACGAGTACGTATCCGTGGAACAGCTCGCGAAAGGCCTGCCGCTTTACGTTTCCGTACACAACACGAACAAAAAGCTGCTTGAAACCGTAATCGGCTCGGGTCTCGCGAGGCTGAGGATAAAACAGAACCCGGAGGCCGAATTTCTTCACGTCCAGTCGCTCGCGAGCGGGGATCTGCACACGGCACTGCTGGCGTCGGCCGCCATTCCGTTTCTCCTGTCGGCCCAGGAGATAGACGGAGAGAGTTATGTGGACGGCGGGTTCGGCGGCGTACTGAACTCGCAGGGCAACACACCTATCACCCCGCTTCTCGACGCCGGTTACAACCCGATAATCGTCACGTCCCTGAGCGACCGTTCGGCGTGGAACAGACAAAAACACCCCAACGCCGCCATAATCGAGATAAACCGCGAGGAAAAAATCGACCGCGCGCCGCTTCTGCCGGAGGTATTCGACATACTTTCGTTTCAGCCCAAAAAAATATACTCCTGGATGGAACAAGGCTACAGCGACGCTATCCGCTCCATCAAACCGTGGCTGCCCCTTATCGGCCGCAGGTATTCATCTTGAAACACAAAGGCCGTGAGCGGAGTCTCGCGGCCTTATGTTTCAGGCGCCGAGATATTTCAGGTTTGCCTTCAATGTTTCGGCGAGGGTGGGTACGGACGACGAGGCGCCCTTGCGCGACACCGCTATCGATGACGCGATTGACGCTATTCGCAGCGCTTCGGCCGGAGGCTTGCCGTCCGCTACGGAACTGATGAAAAATCCCGTGAACGTATCGCCGGCGGCTGTCGTGTCAACCACGGGAACGTCGTATATCCCGTGCGACAGCGTGCGTGTTTCGCCGGGGCCCCGGTACATCGCGCCGTCGCGTCCCGCCGTCAGAACTACCGCCGCCGAGGGGAACAGCTTTGTCATCTCGTCCAGAATTTCCTCCGTGTTGTGCCTGCCCGACACGCCTCCGCCCTCGATTTCGTTCACCAGCAATATATCCGCCAGCCCCAGCGGGTATTCTTTTATCTCCGGCCCGAAGGGCGCGAGATTGAAAGCTATGCTCAGGCCCTTTCGGGACGCGGCGTTTATTATATACGGCATATTGCTTACTTCGTTCTGGAGGATCAGAAAGTCCCCCTCGCCGAAGGAGCGAAGGGCATTGTCGATAAAATCACGCTCCAGCTCGAAATTGGCTCCCGGGTGAATGATGATGCAGTTCTCGCCGGAGGCGTTCACCTGAATAATCGCGTGCCCCGTCGCGCTGCCCGAAGAATCGACCAGCTCGACATTCACGCCGGCGTCCTTCATTATTTTGATCATGCCCAGTCCGTCGCGGCCGACGCGCCCCGCGTGCCAGACGCGGCCGCCGGCGCGCGCCAGAGCCACCGACTGATTCAGGCCCTTCCCGCCCGGAAATACCGACATAGACCGCGACGAAATCGTCTCCCCGGGTCTCACGAAATGCTCCACTTCATAGACGTAGTCTATATTGATCGAGCCTATATCGAGGATATTCCCCACCGGCGCCGTCTCCCCGCCGCAATCGCTACGGCTTCAAATGCGAGTCCTTCACCGACAAAACGACCTTGCCCTTTACATGGGCCTGCGTCCATGTCTTTATCGGAAGCCCCCACACCTTTATAAATCCGGCGCTCGCTGAGTGATCGAAAGCATCGCCCTCCGAGTAAGTCGCGAGATCGTGCCGGTATATGGCGTTGACGGACTTCATTCCCTCCACAACCGCGGAACCTTTGTAAAGCCTGACTCTTACCGTTCCCGACACCACTTCCTGCGTCTTGTCGACGAAAGCCTGAATCGCCTGCATGAGCGGAGAGAACCAGTATCCCTCATAGGCGAGTTCCGAAAATTTCTTTTCGAGACCGCTCTTTTCCCTCATGACATCCTTCGTAAGAGTTATGCTCTCGAGCGCCTTATGCGCGGTTATCAACGTGACGGCGGCCGGGCACTCGTAGACCTCGCGGCTCTTGAAACCGACCAGCCTGTTCTCGACCAGGTCTATCCTGCCGACGCCGTGCGCGCCGGCGAGCTTGTTCAGCGCGTCTATTATCTTTATGGGCTTCATTTTTTTGCCGTCGAGCGCGACTGGAATGCCCTTGTCGAAGGTTATTTCGGCCACCGCGGGCTTATTCGGGGCTTCGAGCGGGTCGACGGTGAGCCCGTAAGCGTCTTTGGGCGGTTTGTTCCACGGGTCCTCCAGCACGCCGCACTCGCACGAGCGGCCCCACAGATTGTCGTCGAGACTGTACGGGCTCTGACGGGTGATCGGCACCGGCACCTTGTGGCGCTCGGCGTACTCCAGTTCCTGTTCGCGAGACATGTGCCAGTCGCGGACCGGGGCTATCACCTTTATAGAGGGATCGAGGGCGTTGGCGCAGACTTCGATGCGAACCTGATCCTGCCCCTTGCCCGTGCAACCGTGGGCGATCGCGACGGCGTCTTCCAGTTGCGCGATGTAGATGAGCGCTTGAGCTATGAGCGGGCGGGAGTAAGCCGAATTCAGAGGATATATGCCCTCGTAGAGCGCGTTCGCCTTGAGCCCTGGCCAGATGTAATTCTCGATCATCTCCTCGCGGAGGTCCAGCATGTGGGCGGAGACGGCGCCGGTTTTGATCGCTTTCTCATTTATCTCGGGCATATTGTCTGCCTGCTGGCCCACATCAGCCGTCATCGTCACCACGTCGTAACCTTGCTCCACCAGCCAAGGAATGGCCACCGAAGTGTCGAGTCCCCCGCTGTACGCCAACACCACTTTGTCCCTTTGCGCGGCCTTTGCCGCCGGCGCCGCCTTGACCGCCTTTCCCGCTTTCACGGCTTCCGTTTTGGTTGTCTTGGCCGCTTTAGCCGTCTTGGCCGTCTTGCCTGTCTTTTCAGATTTTGCCGCTTTTTTCATCATCATTGCCTCCCGTTCGAGTTTATGAAAAATAAAATTATCACGTCAGCTTTTGTTG
>JAITAT010000009.1 GCA_031283975.1 Synergistaceae bacterium | reverse complement strand
CGGCCGCCCTCGCGAACGGCGAACCTGAGTCCGGGCTCCATCGCTATCGGCGATATCAGCTTTACCTCGAACGTGCTGTTATCTCCGGGCATTACCATCTCCACTCCATCCGCCAGCTTTATATCTCCCGTTACGTCCGTCGTGCGGAAATAAAACTGCGGCTTGTAACCGGAGAAAAACGGCGTGTGACGACCGCCCTCTTCCTTCTTGAGCACGTACACCTCGCCCTTGAAATGCTTGTGCGGCTTGATGCTGCCGGGCTTCGCCAGCACCTGACCACGTTCAACGTCGTCCTTGCCGGTGCCGCGGAGCAGCACTCCGACGTTGTCGCCAGCCTGCGCGTTATCCAGTATCTTCCTGAACATCTCGAGACTCGTCGCCACCGTCTTTTGCGTGTCTTTTATGCCCACTATCTCCACTTCGTCGGCGGGCTTGACGATGCCGCGCTCCACCCTGCCGGTCACAACGGTGCCGCGCCCGGTTATCGTGAACACATCCTCTATCGGCATCAAAAACGGCTTGTCCGTCTCGCGCACGGGCGTCGGTATGTATTCGTCGCACGCTTTCATCAGTTCCTCTATGCCCGACGTCCACTCGTTGTCAGCGTCGCTCTCCAGCGCCTTCAGCGCGGAACCCCTCACTATCGGGATATCGTCCCCGGGGAATTCGTACTTCGTCAGCAGATCACGCACTTCCATCTCGACGAGATCCAGCAGCTCGGGGTCGTCGACCATGTCCACCTTGTTCATGAAAACCACCAGCGCAGGCACGTTCACCTGACGCGCCAGCAGCACATGTTCCCTCGTCTGCGGCATCGGGCCGTCCGCCGCGCTCACCACCAGAATCGCCCCGTCCATCTGCGCCGCGCCGGTTATCATGTTCTTGATATAGTCCGCGTGGCCGGGACAGTCGATATGCGCGTAGTGACGGGCGTCCGTCTGGTACTCCACATGCGCTATATTTATCGTTATCCCGCGCTCGCGCTCCTCAGGCGCCTTGTCTATCATGTCAAACGGCGTGAAGTCGGCATATCCTTTCCGCGCCAGCGTCTTCGTTATCGCCGCCGTCAGCGTCGTCTTTCCGTGGTCTATGTGACCTATCGTCCCTATGTTCAAATGCGGCTTCGTTCTCTCGTATTTCGCCTTTGCCATCTCTTGAGCCCCCTGTCCTTCTCCCATATATTCGGCTGCCGTTTCAAGTATTTGTAAAAAGAGACCCGCGCCGCGTACGAGAAGGCCGGATCTCTTCCTCAAGACTGGAGCCGACTTCCGGACTCGAACCGGAGACCCCATCCTTACCATGGATGTGCTCTACCTGCTGAGCTAAGTCGGCAAACCGCCAAAAGAAAAGGCTGATTTATCGTAAGAAGCCTGAAGGGTAAAAATTGACTTCCACAAAACCGCGCGTTCCCGAGATACCCCGAACGCCGCCATCGGCATTCAATCAGCGCTTCCTGTAATATTGGTGGTGGGGGTAGGGTTCGAACCTACGTAGGGGAAACCCGACAGATTTACAGTCTGTTGCCTTTGACCGCTCGGCCACCCCACCACCTGATCACGCTGGAGCCGGCGATCCGATTCGAACGGACGACCTGCTGATTACAAGTCAGCTGCTCTACCATCTGAGCTACACCGGCACAACTAGCATCCGATCCCAACCGGAAGCCGAACATTCCGTATTCTACAAGATTTTTCGGTTACGTCAAGTGTCAAAATCTCACGTTGTCAAATTGCCCGCGAATTCTGATTCTGGTCGTCGATGACAAATTGCATGGTCCATGTCGACCCGGCGAGACGTGATATAATCTCCTGACAGCAGCGACGGGTGATACTCGCGCTTCGGGAGGGATTGTCTTTGGATGATTCGCAAGGTTCGGGAATAATGCGCGGCCTCAGGCACAGCATGGCGCCTTTTGTGACTCTTCTGTGCCTGTTCGTGGCGCTGGCGGGGCGCGTGATATGGCCGCTCGCTTCGGCGTTGGCGTGGGCGGCGGTGCTGTCGTTCTTCACGTATCCTCTGTACCGGTTCCTGCATGTAAAGGTGCTGCGGGGAAAGTGGTCGTACCTCGCGGCCGGGCTTAACACGTTTTTGATGCTGTTTTTGCTGGTGCTGCCCATGATAGGGCTTGCCGCGACGTTTATCAGGGAACTCGGCCGGGTTTACCAGTTTTTCGTGACTTGGTTTCCGACAGTGAAGGATCGCCCTCTCAGTTCGATTTTGTCACTTCCGCAGCTCGACTGGATACTGTCGAAATATCCTGACATCCTTGAACTCCCGATGTGGAGCGATATAGCGGCGAATCTTCCCGGCATGCTCACGTCGCTGATGACAAAATTGTCGAGAGGGCTTGTGGGTAACGCCTTTCTATTGGGTTTCAACCTGCTCGTAATAACGGTTGGAACGTTTTTCCTCGCGCACGACGGGGAAAAACTCCTGCGCTTCGTGGAGGAAATATTGCCCCTGTCCGCGTCCGAAAAAGGACTGTTTTTCATCCGAGTGAAGCAGATGCTGTACGCTATTTTCTACGGAATAATAATGACGGCCGGTATTCAGGCCACGCTGGGAGGTCTCGGATGGTGGTTCACCGGGCTTCCCAATCCGGTTCTTTTCGGCCTTCTGATGTTCTTTTTGGCAATGCTGCCGTTCGTGGGAACGCCGATGGTAATAATACCCGGCGCTGTCTATCTTTTCATCAGCGGCGACGTCAAAAACGCCACGATATTGCTGATATGGGGTTTTGCGGTGGTCAGTTCCATCGATAACCTGCTGCGTCCCCTTTTCATTTACGAGGGAACAAAAGCTCCCGTCCTTATGATATTCGTCGGCATACTCGGGGGTTTATCCACATGGGGTTTTTTGGGTCTCTTTATGGGTCCGGTCGTTCTTTCGGTCGCCTACTTCATGCTCCGTCTGTATCACACCGCCGCATCAACTGCCGGAACGCCGCCTCAGGACGAATGATATTTACGACTTATCTATCGCGGAGCACGAACCGCGCCGCGATAGATAAGTCGGATGAATATTTTGAGGAAATTTGCATCCCGCCCGCACTTTACTCCGAGTGTTTCATTATACCCAGGAACACGCTGACCAGCTTGTCGTGTCTCGCGTATGGGTCCTCGCCGGGTGGGAAAATTCCCTTTTCCAAAGCCGCCGTGCGCAGGGACTGCTCGTCGTCTATCAGTTTTCCCAAGAGCCGGAGTTCCTCTTTATAATCGCCCGAGTGTCCGCCCTCGGCGTTTCCTGGTTTTTTGTGCAGTTCGGACAGCTGCCTGGAGAGTTCGTCGCGCTCCTCTACCAGATGTTTGTAACGTTCGTGCAAGCGGTCGTAAAGCGCCCGCAGTTCATCTCCGCCGCCCTGCTGCGGAGCTGCCGCCGCTGCCTGGGGCGCCGGGATGATTGACGCCGGCGGCGTCTGTACCGGCGGTGGCGGAGAATACTCGGCCGCTTGAGGTTGAGGGTAAGAAGGGCTTGCTTGCTGGGGCCCTTCCGGCGCTTGATAAGCCTGATTTATCGGCGGATACTCGACCGGCGCCAGCGCCGGTACGGGAGAAATGGGCGGCGGTAGCGGCGCCGCCGGCGCCGGAGGCTGGTTCTTGGCCGGCGAAGGCTGATATGCCGTCAACTCACGAAATTCCTGTTCCGTCATCCTATGATCCCTCCTCGGATAATATGATCTAATTATCCCGCGTCACGGCAAAATGTCAAATATCAGATTTTGCCGGGGTTGCTTTTTTGTTTTTTTCGATCGATTCGCGCGTCAGATATTTCGAGTAATCGTGGGCGACGGGATCGTAAGATTCCCCGAAGAGATGGGAGCTGATGATGAAGTCCGCGGTCGATTTGTTGCAGGCTATTACCGTGTTGTATACCGCGCAAAGGCGCACGAGCGCTTTTACGTCGACATCGTGCGGCTGTGTGGTCATCGGATCGGTCAGGAAGATCAGTATGTCCAGCTTGTCCTCGGCTATGAGAGCCCCCATCTGCTGATCCCCGCCCAGAGGGCCCGATTTGAGCCTCGTCAAATCAAGGTTGAGGTCGGAAAACTCGGCCTCGAACATCTCATCTATCAGACGCCCCGTCGTTCCCGTACAGATCAGCTTGTGCGGAGCAAGGGAGACGGCGTTGAAACGCACCCAGTCGAGCATGTCCTGTTTTCTCGCGTCGTGCGCCACTAGACCTATTCTTTTTATTTTG
>JAITAT010000246.1 GCA_031283975.1 Synergistaceae bacterium | reverse complement strand
ACCGACATCAAGTACCGGATGTTCCTTGATAAGTTCCATTGACACTCCTCCCCTGAGTATGGATACGTGTTTGCTTACTGGCTTTTTGGCAGACCAACTATAGTTTTTTCGCTCTCGATTGTCAATAAAAACAGGGCTTACATAATTATTTGACTATTCCATTATTTCTTCAACGCGGCGTCGAAAGCGACATCCGACGGAGAGAAATCGACGCGGCGGACGAACTCGAGCGCCTCTTTGGCTCCGAATTCACGATCCATTCCGCTGTCCTCCCACTCGACGGAGAGCGGGCCCTGATAATTCATAGCGTTCAGTTCGCGGATTATCTCCTCGAAATTCACATGACCATGCCCCAGAGAGCGGAAATTCCACCCCCTGCGCGCGTCGCCGAACTCGATATGGCTGCCGAGTATGCCGGAGCGCCCGTCCAAGACCACTGCGACGTCCTTCATGTGAACATGGTATATCCTGTCGCTGAAATCGCGCAAAAAGAGCGCCGGGTTCACTCCCTGCCAGAACAGATGGCTGGGATCGAAATTGAACCCGAAAGCGGGACGGCACCCGAACGCGTCCAGAATCTTCAGCGACGAATAATAGTCGAACGCCAGTTCCGTGGGATGAACTTCGAGGGCGAATTTGACCCCGCACTCGTCAAACACGTCCAGAATGGGGTTCCACAGTTCCGCCGTCTCTTTGAAAGCCGATGCCACCTGCTCCTGTGACGTCTGCGGGAAAGAATACCAATAGTTCCATATCGGGGAACCGACAAACCCCGTCACAACCCCGACGCCCATATTCCGGGCCGCGCGCGCCGTATACTTCATCTCCCGCACGGCCCATTCGCGCATCTTCTCCTGAGAACCGCGATACCCCTCGGGGACGAAACCGTCATAACGCGGGTCATAGAGCGACGCGACGCACTGTCCGGGGAGATGAGCCCCTATCGCCCAGCAGCCAAGCCCGTATTTAGCCAGTATTTCCTTGCGTTCCGCCGCGTAGGACGGATCGGACGCGGCCCTGCGGACGTCCAGATGATCGCCCCATGAGCTTATCTCAAGCCCGTCGTACCCGAAGGACGACATTTTCCCGCATACCGTCTCGAACGTCAGGTCGGCCCATTGGCCGGTGAAAATCGTCACAGGTCTTGACATATAGCAAACCCTCCTTAAAATTTTTCCGGCGCGGAACCGTCAATCCATATTCCCCCGGATTCGCCGCTCGCGACGCAGTCGTGAACGAATTTCACGCCGCGCGCCCCGTCGAACGCCGTCGGGAATATATCCAGCTCGTCCCGCGGCTTCCCCCGCGCCCTGTTTGTCAGCGTATTGCAGAAAGCTTCGTAAATATTGGCCCACGCGGCGAACAGCCCCTCGGGATGGCCGGAGGGCATGCGCGTCCACCGCGCCGCCGACGCCCCCAGCCCATAACCGCCGCGCGTCAGGATCATCGGTGGAGTTCCTTTTTTCGCGTATCTCATTTCGTTTGGATTCTCCTGATTCCACTCAAGAGAGCCCTCGCTTCCGTAAATCCTGAAGGACAAGCTGTTCTCGCGCCCTATCGCCACCTGAGAAGGCCAATAATGCCCCATCGCGCCGCCTCGGTATTTCACGTTTATCATGGCGTTGTCGTCGAGCCGCCGCCCTTCCACAAAGGACGACAGGACGGCCGAGATTTTGTCTATCTCCAGACCTGTAACGAAGTGAACCACATTTTCTATAAGAGTACCTATGTCACCGACACAGCACGAAATCCCGGCCTGTGCCGGATCGGTGCGCCAAACGTCCTTTGAATCCTCCGGTTTTTCAGCGAGCCAATCCTGAGCGTACTCCGCCACTACGACCCTGACGTCTCCCAACGCGCCGCTCCGCGCCATCTCGCGGGCCTGGCGGACCAGAGGGTACCCCGTGTAAGCGTAAGTGACCATGAAAATCAGGCCTTTCTCACGCGCGGTACGGTCGAGATCGAGGGCTTCATCCGTCGTCAGGCAGAGAGGTTTGTCGCAGGAGACGTGAACGCCCTTTTCGAGAAAAGCCCGGCAAATCGCGTAGTGCGTATCGTTGGGCGTAGTGACGACGACGAAATCAATTCCGTCCGGGCGGGCGGCTTCGGTTTCGGCCATTTCCGCGTACGACGAATAGACCCTTCCCCGCTCTATGCCGAGTTTCGCTCCCGTCGCCGTATTTTTGGCGCCGTCCCGAGAAAAACACCCCGCCGCTATCTCAGCCGACCTCGTCATGTCGATTCCCGCCCTGTGAACCGACGCGATGAACGACCCCGGACCGCCGCCGACCAGCCCGTATTTCAGCCTCGCGCCGGCCTTGCCCGGGACTCCCGATTCAATCATCAAAACACCCCCCAAAGTTATGAGCCAAACTCGCGTTCACAAAAAAAATCACGGACAACCGTGCGATCCTTGTTTCCTGGAATTTGCGGATTAAAAACAGGATATGAGAACGAGCCGTCCCTGTCAAGTTTTCGCGGCTTTGCCCTCAGGTAATTTTTTGATGATATAATTTTTTTATCGTAAACGCGGCGATGTAAAGGATGCTGAGATATGTTCTCGTACATTCTGGATAACTGGGCAAAATACGAAGCTCTCGTAATACGCCATATATCTCTCACGTTTATCGCTCTCGCGATCTGCTTCTGTCTGGGCGTGGCGCTTGGCGCGATCTGTTTCGGAAATCAGATTCTCAACGGCGTCGTGACGAGCGTAGCCGGAGGTCTGCGGGTCGTTCCGTCGCTCGCGGTAATGCTGATCCTCATGCCGGTTCTCGGCGTCGGGATCGTTCCGGCGCTCACGGCTCTCGTGCTGATCGGGCTGCCTCCGGTCGTCATCAACACCGCTTCCGCCCTCGGCGCAGTCGATAAAAATATAATAGAAGCGGCCGAGGCGTGCGCCATGAGCGAACGCAGGATATTCTGGAAAATTCGTATGCCGCTCGCGGCGCCGTTTATCATTACCGGGCTCCGCCTCGCGGGGCTGTCCGCTTCCGCGGGAGCGATACTCGCGGCCTACATCGGGGCCGGCGGATTGGGGGAGCTGATACTTTCGGGCCTGTCGCAGTACCGCATGGACATTCTGCTCGCGGGCGCGGTGACGACGATGGCGATATCTTTATCCATAGAGTGCGCGTTTCAGGCGTTGTACGCGGTATCCATGAGGAATCGCGGGTGTGCGGCGGAGCCGAAATAATTTCGGACCTATAAAGGCATATAAAATTAGGAGGCGGTTTTCTTGCACAGGAAAATACTGGGAGTATTAGCGTTTCTACTGGCGTTCGCCGGATTTTTCGGGGGCGCGCGCGCCGGCGCGGCGGCTGTGACGGTGAAAATAGGCTCTAAAGATTTCACCGAGAGCATCCTCATAAGCGAGATTTTCGCACAGGCCCTCGAAGCGAACGGTTTTACCGTGGAGAGAAAGCAGGCCCTCGGCGGAACCGCCATAATTCAGGCCGCGATGCAATCCGGCGAGGTGAACCTCTATCCGGAATATACCTCGACGGCGCTCATAACGGTATTGAAGGAGCCGGCGGACTTCGACCCAAAATCGGCGTACGACAAAGTCAAAAAGGGGTACGGCGAGAAATACGGTTTCGTTCTTCTCGGCATGGCGCCGCTCAATAACTCGCAAGG
>JAITAT010000204.1 GCA_031283975.1 Synergistaceae bacterium | reverse complement strand
GGTTATTTTAGCATGGGTTTATACGCGGCGGGTGATACACGATACTTTAATCGTAGTAAGATTATGATAAGATAGGTATCAGTAGCCGGGAGTGATGATCATAATGAATATTGAAGTTTTAAAATCAGGTTCGACGATAGGCCGCAGGCAGATCCTGGGGGTGGCTTTGTACGACGATTTTACTGCCGCGAATCTTGCTCCGCTGCCTTCGAGCATCGCGGCGCTCGTATCGATGCATATTCCGAGGGAAAATTTCAAGGCCAAAAAGGGTAAAACGCTCGTCGTTCCTCTCGCGGACGGAGATATCATGTGCGTCGTCCTGGCCGGGCTCGGTTCGCGCGACGAGGTTCGCGCGGACGACCACAGGCTCGCCGCGTATCATATTGTCCGGGCGGCAGCGGAGCGCGGCGCGTCGAGCGTATCGATCGCGATGCCCGAGGCTTCCGAATATCAGGTATCGCGGGCTGTGGGCGAAGCCGCGGCTCTCGCCCGTTACAGGTTCAAAAAATATCAGTCGCCTGACGACGAGGATCGTTTCGCCGCGCCGGAGAACGTCGCTCTTCTGGACGGGAACGAAAGAGCGCTCGCGGACGGATTCACCATAGGCTCTTGTCAGTGCTACGCCAGGGATTTGGCGAACGAGCCGGGCAACGTGATAAACCCGGAGGTTCTCGAGAAGATAGCCCGCGATCTGGCCCTCGAAAGCGGGCTTAAGATCAGCGTCATCGATCATGAACAGTTGGCGAGCCGAGGTATGAACGCCCTGCTCGCCGTGGGGAAGGGATCGGCCGTCCCTCCGCGCCTCATTCATCTCGAATACGCCCCGGAGTCGCCCGTCGCCTCGGCGGCGCTGGTCGGCAAGGGAATAACTTTCGACAGCGGCGGTCTGGATATCAAACCGTCCGAGGCGATGCTCACCATGAAGGGCGACAAGACGGGCGCCTGTGTGGTGATGGGGGCGGTAAAAGCCGCGGCGGCGCTCAGGCTGCCCGTCAGGATCCACGCGATCATAGGCGCGGCGGAAAACATGCCGGGCGGCAGCGCGTATCGCCCGGACGACGTGATAAAGGCTTACAACGGCAAGACGATCGAAGTCAACAACACGGACGCCGAGGGACGGCTGACTCTGGCCGACGCCCTGGCTTACGCGTGTGAACAAAAACCGGATTTCGTGATAGATATAGCGACGCTGACCGGCGCGTGCGCGGTTGCCCTCGGGGATACGACGGCGGGACTTTTCACAAACGACGACGGCTTCGCCGGCGATTTTTTGGCCGCCGCCGCGACCAGCGGCGAACGATTCTGGAAGCTGCCGATGGACGACGAAAACCTGCGGCGTAAAATAAAATCTTCGGTCGCCGATCTGATCAATTCCGCCGGCCGTTACGGCGGCGCCATAACCGCCGCCATGTTCCTCGAAAACTTTGTGGAGAAGGGGCGTCCGTGGATACACCTCGATATAGCGGCGGCCGACTTCGTCAAAGAGCCTTACTCTTACTACGTCAAAGGAGCGACGGCCTACGGTATGCGCGCCATAACCTCTTACCTGATCAGCCGCGCTAATGGCGACATTGGCCGCGGCTTATGATATTTTGCTGATGGAGAAACTCGATCGAGCGCTCCTGTCTCGTGACGCTTCTACTGAATGGTAACTCTGTCCCCGTTGTTGAGGTTGGCGCCCCCGAATACTATCACGCGGTCGCCTGACGTCAGTCCGTCGGTTATCTGTACGTAGTCTCCTTGGCGCAATCCGGGCGTCACAGGTCTTATGTTCGCCGTTCCGTCTTTTTCGACGAACACGAACGAGCCGCCGTCGCCGCTTTGGAGCGCGTTCCCAGGAATGAGTATGGAGTTTTTATACTCGCGTTCCACGATCGACGCCTGTCCGAACATTCCGGGGCGGAGACGGTTGCCTATCGCCTCGTTGTCCAGTTCTATCTCCACCGCGCTGGTGCGGGTGGAGGGGTCGACGTAGGGCTCGATTCGGGTGACCTTGCCCATAAATTCCTCGTCGGGAATGGCGTCGAATTTGAGAATTACGTCCATGCCGGGTTTCACGGCGAATATTTTCGCTTCGGGAATCCGCAGCGACGCTTTGAGTTTTCTCAAGTCGGCGATATCGACCAGCGGCGAACTCGGGGATATCATCACGCCGGGCGTCAGCGAGTAGTCCGAGAGTACCGTACCGTCGAGAGGGGAATACACTATATAATCCTGCTGCGCCGACTTCACCCGCCCCAGATCCGCGGCCGCCTGGCGCTCTTTGGCCAGGGCGGCGTTGTGGCTCGCTTTTGCGCTGGCGTAAGCGGTAGCCACCGAGTCGTACTGCTGCTGAGTGCTGAACCCCTCTTTGACGAGCCGCTCATAGCGGTCGAGGTTCGTTTTTGCGTTCCCCATCTCCGCGCGCGCCCTTTCGGCGTCGGCGCGAGCCGACGCGAGCTGGGCTTCCGTGGAACCTATCAGCGCGTTCTGCTGATCGTGTTCCAGTGTGGCGATGAGCTGCCCGCGTTTGACGCTGTCGCCGGTTTTGGCGTGGAGTTTTTCGAGCCTGCCCGTCACGCGCGGCATCATCTGCACCCTGCTCACGGCTTCTATCGACATGTTTTGCGCTATGCTGCCGCGGACCGTCTTGTCGCTCGCGACGGTTTCCACCCGTACGTACGCGCCCTGCGTATCGGTTCCGGCGTTGGCGGTCATCTCCCGCGATATCGCGGCTTTCTCCCTGGAGCCCCAGAAATAAAACGCCGCCCCGCCGAGCGCCAGGACGAAAATCAATATGGCGGCGGTCTGTCCCATGCCGCCGGTTCTTTTTTCTCTCATTAAAATTCCATCTCCTCGGCCCAGGTAATGATATTGCCCTCGGTCACTTTAAGGGCGACCACGGCCAGCATGTGATTGTATAAAGAGCGCAGATGTTCGAGACGGCTCTCCGTCAGCGAGGTTTGCGCCGACAGCAGGTCGAGTTGAGGCGTCACTCCCTCCTGAAATCCTATCTCCGCGAGCCGCAGCGTCTCCTCCGCGAGTTCCAGCGCTTTGGCGGACGCCTCCATGTGTTCCCGGGCGGTCTCCAACTCGGTCCAGGCCGTCTCGACTCCCGATTTTATGTCGAGTTCCTTCTGGCGGAGCGCTATTTTATTTTGAGCGGCTGTGGCCTGCGCTCGTATCACATTTCCCCGCGCCGTGTTCCGGTCAAGGATCGGAACGGTGATGGAGAGTTCCGCCCTCCATGCGTCGTCGAAATTTCCGCGCCTTTCATTGTCGAGAAACGACGCGGAACCGCCGAGAGCAACCTGGGGTCTTGACGCGCTGCGCTCGATTTCTATCTGGTTTTCCTGGTATTCTATCTGATTTTCGAGAACCCCCAGGTCGGCTCTGTTTTTCATTGCTTCGGACAACGACAGTTCCCTGCTGCCCGCCGATGCCAGAGTCATGAGACCGCCCGCCGCCGGCCGGCGCTCCTCCGGGGGTATGGCGAGATAATTCATCAGCGATATGACGGCTGAATCGTACAGCCCCTCGGCGCTCGCGAGAGAAGCCCTGTTCGTGGCGAGCTGCTGGGACGCGCGGATGACTTCGAGCCTGTTTGAGAGGCCCAGTTCGCTCATGCGGGTCACTTCTCTCAGGTGCAGTTCCGATGTGGCTGCCGCGGAGCGTTCCGTCTCCACGTACCTGTCCTGAAGGAGCACGTTGTAAAATCTGGCGAAAAGTTCTCCCGCCGCGCCGTTTTCCGCGTCCGCCAGAGCGAGTTCGGCAATGGACCTGACCTGTCTCGACTGTCTGCGGAGGGCCTGGTTTCTGCCGCCGGAGTAGAGAGTCTGCGATGCCGTCAGCCTGGCCTGGTTGGTTCCCCCGGATGTATGGTTCGTCCTCTCCTCGTCGGTTGCGGCGTTTAAAGAGAGACTGGGCGTGAAAGCCCCTTCCGCCTGCATTTCGAAGGCGTCAGCTTTTCGCGTCTCGTGTCTCAGCGACAACAGCGCCGAGTTGTCTTTCAGCATGATGGACATTGCCTCTCTGATGTCCATCGAAACCGCGGCGATTCCCGATTGCGGCGCCGCGAGGATGGCGAACAGAGCGATTATGGGCAGAACTTTGAATTTGACCGGAAACGGCGTCATCTGAATACCGCCGTTTCCGTGTCCCTCAGTTCCCCGGTCGCCGCCGACGCGCCTGTTATCGCGTCCGTAACGGGAGGCGTCAGGCCGCGAAACCTCGTCTGCTTCTCGCGAAGCCTGCGGTACGCGTTGAAACGGCGAATCCTCCCGGAAACCCAGTCTTTGATGTCGTCGAACACCAGATATACGGCCGGAATCACGAGCAGCGTCAGTAATGTCGATGTAAAGAGCCCGCCGATGACCGCGACCGACATGGGCTGCCGCACTTCACCGCCCTCGCTCAAGGCGAGCGCGACCGGCAGGTTGCCCATGATGGTCGACACGGTCGTCATGAGGATGGCGCGCAGACGGAGCGGGCCGCTCGCCACGGTCGCCTCGATCTTGTTCATGCCGCTTGCCCTGAGCTGGTTGATGAAATCTATCAGCAGTATGGCGTTGTTCACTACGACGCCCACGAGAAGTATTATTCCCATGAAACTCATTACGCTGACTCGAACGTCCATCAGGTACATCAGGCCGAAGGAACCGGCGGTCATGAGAGGCAGCGAGAACATGACGGTGAGCGGGTGCAGGAACGACTCGAACTGTATCGCCATGACGATGTAGACCAACAGGATGGCGAACACCAGCGCTATGGAGAGGTTTATGAAACTCTCCCTCATCCTTTCGGAATCGCCGGTCGTTAAGATGTTGTAAGTACCGTCCTGGGGAGCGTACTTTTTGAATACCTCCTGCATTACAGCTACCCCCTCGCTGGGGGATATCCCTTCGACGTTCGCTCCTATCTGTATGGAGCGCTGTCTGTTATAGCGTTTTATCACGTTGGGGGACTCTCCTATGCTGCTCGAAACAAGACCGTCCGCGCGGATTACCTGCCCTCCGGCGGTGCGGACGAGCGTGTTGAATACCTTGTCCGGATCGTCGCGAAGTTCTTTTTCGGCCCTTATTCTTATGTCGTATCTGTACCCGCCCTCATTGAAGGAACCGCTGTTGGTTCCTCCGAACCAGGCGTTCAGCTCGTCCGACAGGTCCCTTATGTTAACGCCCAGGTCGTCGGCAAGCGCTCTGTTGAGTTCGAGATTTATGCGCGGCTTGTTCATCTGCAGGTCGGTAGTTATATCGACCAGTCCGCGCGGGCTTCTCGCCAGATCGGATTTCATCTGCTCGCCGATTTCAGCCAGCGATTCGCTGGTCGGCCCCTGAATGACGAGCGTGATGTCCGACCCGCCCCAGTTGCCCATCTTGATGTCGACGTCGCGGAAAGCCGCCAGTTTGCGGCGGAGCTGCCCCATTATGACGCTCGACCGTTCGCGCTGATTCTTCGGTACAAGCTCGATTGTGAGATTGCCCTTGTAGACCTCCTGTCCCTGCCCGCTTCCGGCCACGCCGTAAGTGTAGGCGACGCGCGGGTCGGCTTCTATGACTTCGATCATCTCTCCCATGACCCGTTCGGTGACTTCGAGCGACGTATCGGCCGGCAGTTCGATGTTGAGCCGCAGATATCCCTGGTCCTCGTTCGGCGTAAATTCAGACCCCAATGACATTGCCAGCCGCATTCCGGCGGCGAATATCAGGAAGGCGGCGGCTATGACCGTGAAGCGATGCTTGACCGCGGCGCCGAGCGCGTGCCGGTACGCGTTTTCCATCAAGACGAACGGCGCTTCGAGCGCCCTTTGAACCAGTCCCGCCCGCTCGCGTCCCAAGAGGCGGGAACAGAGAAATGGGATGAGAGTGAGCGACAGGAGCAGAGAGATCGCGATCGTCATGGCCACCGTTATGCCGAACGCGTTGAAACACCGTCCCATCAATCCACCCATGAACGCGAGGGGAATGAACACGGCCAGTGTCGTGGCGGCGCCGGCGACAACCGAAAAACCGACCTCGGCGGCGCCGTCACGGGTGGCCTTCATGGGGCTTTTGCCCATCGATCGGTGGCGCGATATGTTTTCCA
>JAITAT010000196.1 GCA_031283975.1 Synergistaceae bacterium | reverse complement strand
TTCTCGACGCACGAAAGCGCTTTGGCCTGGAATTTGGAGACAGACACAAACCATTGGTCGGTGGCCCGGAAGATGACGGGCTTTTTGCAGCGCCAGCAATGCGGCTAGGAGTGCGTCATCTTCATCTGTCCCAAAAGCCTGCCGTTGCCAGCCAGGGTTTCAAGCACCTTCTTCGCGCCGTCGTCAAGCGACATTCCGCCGACAAGTTCGGTCTCACGGGCAAAAAAACCCTTCGCGTCGACCGGGTTATATATGTCGAGCCCGTATCTCACGCCGGTCTCATAGTCCTCCACGCCGTGCCACGGCGCGGTGTGAACGCAGCCAGTGCCCGCGTCGAGCGTGACGTAATCGGCCAGTACGAACGGTATTTCGCGTTTTTCGTAGAAGGGGTGGGCTGATGCGAGTCCCTCCAGATCGCGCCCTTTTACCGTGACCAGCGCTTCGCCGAATTCGATCCCCGTATTTTTGGAGACTTCATTCCTCAGTTCCGACGCTATCAGGTAAACGCGCCCGCCCGTTTCAAAAAAACCGTACTCGAAATCGGGATGCACGGCAATCGCCAAGCTCGCCGGAAGCGTCCAGGGCGTCGTTGTCCAGATTATGGCGTTCGGGGCGCGCCCGGCCAAAGCGGGGAATTTCGTCTCCGCCGCGCGGAACGGATACGCGACGTATATGGAAGGCGACGTTTCGTCCTCGTATTCTATTTCAGCCGCGGCCAAAGCGGTCTCGCAGTCTATGCACCAGAATATGGACTTGCGCCCCCTGTAAACAAAGCCGCGCTCGACCATGTCCGCGAGGACGTTTATCTCGGCCGCCTCGAAGTGGGGATCGAGCGTTATGTACGGTTTTTCCCATTCGCCCATGACGCCGAGGCGTTTGAATTCGTCGGTTTGAACCTTGACGAACTTGAGGGCGTGTTCCGCGCACCGTTTGCGGAGTTCGACCGGGTCTATCTGTTCGGCCCTGATGCCCGCGTCCTTCAGCACTTTGTGCTCGATGGGCATCCCGTGGGTGTCGTAGCCGGGCACGTAAGGCGCGTAATATCCGCGCATCCACTTGTAGCGGACTATCATATCCTTCAGTATTTTGTTGAGCGCCGTCCCTATGTGAATGTTGGAATTGGCGTAAGGAGGCCCGTCATGAAGGATGAAGCGCGGGAACGAAGCCCGGCTGTCTCTCAGTTTGCCGTAAATGTCGGATTTTTCCCAAAACTCAAGAAATCCCGGCTCGCGTGACGACAGATTGGCGCGCATTGGAAAATCGGTTTTTGGAAGAAACAGAGAATCCTTGTAATCGTTGGATTTTTTCCCCGAAGCCATCTATAATAGAACCTCCCAATAAGTAAGCAAATTACGGCAGGTATCTTATCATTATGTCGGAATAAAAACAAATTGGCTCATCACCCCAAAATCCGTAGACAAAAAACCTCTGGGCTCCGCCCCGAACCCCGCAAGGGGCGAGCCCCTTGACCCCCTTTATATTTTTTTATTTTCACCCACAGGGGGAAAATAAAAAAAGTAAGAGGGTGCAGGGAGCTTGCTCCCTGCCGGGTTCGGGCGGAGCCCGAGGTTTTTTGTCTGTGGATTTGGGTATCCTGCAATAACATTGCACAAAAACGCCGTTTCGAATATAATCTTGATTGTGAAACTGCATTTCAAAATTATATATTCGGAGGCGGTAGGTTATGAAACGTTTGCGTCGTATTTTCATGTTGTTCGCGGTTTTGGCGGTGTTGTGCGTGTCGGCGTCGTCGGCGTTCGCGGAGAAAACGCTCACTGTTTTCGCGGCGGCGAGCATGACGGAGTCGATGAAGGAGATAGCGGGGCTGTACGAAAAAGTCGCGCCGGACGTGAAGATAGTCTATAACTTCGATTCGAGCGGCACGTTGAAAACGCAGATTCAGGAAGGGGCGGACTGTGACATATTCATCTCGGCGGGACAGAGACAGATGGATCAGATCGACATCTCCGCCGATCCCAAGGTCAACGCCGAAAAACTGGACTTCGTGGAGCCGGGCACGCGTTTTAACATCGTCTCGAACAAGGTCGTGCTGATCGTGCCGAAGGGGCGCAACCCGAAGGGCCTGTCCGGCTTCAAAGACGTCGGCACCGACAAGGTATTCCTGATCGCGCTGGGCAATTCCGATGTGCCGGTGGGCCAGTATTCCGAGCAGATATTCAAGAATCTGGGATTCTGGGACGCGCTCAACGAGGCGAAGAAGATAAGTTTCGCCAGCAACGTGAAGGAAGTGCTGGCTCAGGTGGCTGCGGGCGCGGTGGACTGCGGCGTGGTCTACGGCACTGATGCCGCCGCTTCGTCCGAGGTCGAGGTGGCGGCCGGCGCTCCCGATGGCTCGCACGCGCCGATAGTGTACCCGGCGGCCGTTCTGAACCGCGCGGCGGACAAGGACGCGGCGCGCGCCTTCGCGGAATTCCTGAAAGGCGGCGAGGCATCCGGCGTGTTCAAGAGGATAGGTTTCTCCATTCCGGGTGAAAATTCAAAGGGGTCCGGGGAACAAGTTCCCCGGCGGGGTTTGGGGCAGTGCCCCAGGGTTTTGATCTTATGGACCTTTTTCCGCTTTGGAACTCAATACGCGTCGCCGGGATATCGACGTTAATCACTTTTTTCGCCGGTATCCTCGCGGCCT
>JAITAT010000166.1 GCA_031283975.1 Synergistaceae bacterium | reverse complement strand
CTCCGGTGCCGACGAGAGGGGCTTCGGCCTGAACCAGCGGTACAGCCTGTCTTTGCATATTCGAGCCCATCAGCGCCCTGTTGGCGTCGTCGTGTTCCAGGAAAGGTATGAGAGCCGTCGAGACCGAAACTATCTGCTTTGGCGACACATCAAGGTATTGAACCTCGATGGGGGAAACTTCCCTGATATCGCTCTTGTGACGCACATAGATGTTATGTCCCTTGGGGTACTCCGTCTTGTAATCATTTTTGGCCATAGGCTCCCCGGACGTTGTCTTGTCTATGCTTCTTATCTCGTTCTTGTTTTCGACTGCGTGCCCCAGAAGCGAGCCGTTCGGGGTCATGAGCGTGTCAGCCCTTCCGACGTTGCAGGCGTCCTCCTCGTCCGCGGAGAGATACGTCACATCGTCCGTCACCCTGCCGTTTTTGACGCGGCGCACCGGGCGGACCAGAAAACCGTAGTCGTTTATCCGCGCGTAAGTGGCGAGTGACGTCACCAGCCCGATGTTGGGGCCTTCCGGCGTCTCTATGGGACAGACTCTGCCGTAATGAGTGTAATGAACGTCGCGGGCCTCGAATCCGGCTCGCTCCCTCGACAGTCCGCCGGGGCCGAGAGCCGACAATCTGCGCCTGTGCGTCAGTTCGGCGAGAGGGTTCGTCTGATCCATAAACTGCGAGAGCTGGCCGGAACCGAAAAATTCACGCAGCACCGCCGAAACCGGGCGAACGTTGATCAGATCCTTCGCCATGGATGTGGCGAGGTCCGGAATAGTGGTCATTCTTTCTTTAGCTATGCGCTCCATGCGAAGCAGGCCCACCCGGACCTGATTTTGGAGCAGCTCCCCGACGGCGCGGACGCGCCGGTTGCCGAGATGGTCGATATCGTCCTCGCCCTCGTAGGTCTCGTCGTTTTTAAGTCTCAGCAATTCGAGAGATATGGCGACGATATCGGCGCTCGTCAGCAGACGCTCGTTCGAGGATATTTCTATGCCCAGTCTGCGATTGACCTTGTAGCGGCCGACCCGGCCGAGACTGTAGCGTCTCGTGTCGGTGAAAATGCTGTGTATATATTCTCTCGCGTTTTCCATCCTCGCCGGCTCGTTCGGCCTGAGACGGCGGAAGAGTTCCATGATGGCCTCGTCGCTGTTGGATACGCCGTCTTTTTCGATGGTCACGGCTATGACGGGGTCTATGTCCCACACCCATATTCTGGTGAGGGCGTGATTCCACAGTATTTCCAGATGTTCCTTGGAAATGCGCTCGTTTTTCTTGATGAGAACCGAACCGTCCGGAGCCGTTATAGTCCTTGACAGAAGCGTGCCCTTGACGCCGTCCTCGGATATATCCAGTTCGCGCTCCGCCGCGTCGAACAGTTTCAAGACTTCTTCGTCGGAGCCGACCCCGAAGGCCTTGAGCAGCATGGTGACTGGAATCTTCTTTCTGCTGTCTACCTTCACCGAAATGGGTTCCACCTTGGACGGGGGCTCGCCTTTGGGAAGCTCGAACTCCATCCAGGCGCCCCTGTCCGGTATCACCTTCGCCGAAAAGACCTCCTGCCCCGGCGTCCGTTCGGCGTTGAAATAAACGCCCGCGGAGCGCGCGAGCTGATTTACCACGACGCGCTCGGTACCATTGATTATGAAAGTTCCGCGCGAGGTCATTATGGGGAAATCCCCGAGGTATATCTCCTCCTCTTTTATCTCCCCGCTCTTGACGTTGCGGAGCCTTATCGTGGCGCGAATGGGGCGGGACCACGTCAGGTCGCGGCTTCTTGCCTCGTCGAGGCTCGTGGTCTCCGGTTCGACCTTGTAACTCACAAATTCGAGCGAAAATGAACCGTCATAACTCATTATGGGGAATATCTCCCCAAAAAGTTCCTGTAATCCCTGTTTTTCCCGCATCATCGGGTCTGTGTCTTTTTGGAAGAACCAATCGTGTGAGTTCTTTTGAACTTCAACCAAATCTGGAAGAGGCAGCAAATCCTTTTCCGTGCCGAAAATTATGCGTTCCTGCGTTCTCTCCGAAGGGGCTGTTACCAGCATTGGAAGAAGACCTCCCTTTTGAAGAATTTTCGATAGTGCAACATGCACAGCTGAAAATAATACCAAAAATATTCACTAGTGTCAAATTTTCCATTAGGGAATTTTTCGTTCGGGAATCGCCGGCGTTTAAAGACGATTTTTTTCGCGGCGAAAATTTGTTACGCGGTTTCGATATTTTCGAATACGTCTTCGCTCATCGAGTCATTGGTCAATTCGCTCGCGACGAACTGAAACGTATCGCGCAGTTCCGCGAACGCGGCGGCCGCGTCGGGATCGAAATGACTCCCGGCTTTCGACAGTATGAAAGACATGGCGTCTTCGCTCGACATAGGGCCTTTGTAAACGCGGGGGCTTATCATCGCGTCGTACACATCGGCTATGGCCATGAGCCGCCCGGAAACAGGTATGTCGTCCCCTTTAATTCCTCTCGGATAACCGCTGCCGTCCCATTTTTCGTGATGAGTCCAGGCTATCTCGTCCGCGAGTTTGAGAAAAGTGTTGCCGGGAAGGCGCCTTACCAGCCTTTTGAGTATATCGTGCCCGTAAATGGTATGTTTTTTAATCTCCTCGAACTCTTCCGGCGTCAGACGACCCGGTTTCAACAGGATATGATCGGGGACTCCCACTTTGCCGATATCGTGAAGCGTCGCCGCCGTTCCGAGGTCGTCCGGATCAAGACAGATCAGATAATCCCTGAATCTCGGGTGAGATTCGAGATGAATCGCGAGGATTTGCACGTAAAACCTGGTGCGCATGACGTGATCGCCCGTCTCGTGATCCCTGGTTTCGGCGAGGCTCGCCATCGCCTCTATTATAACGCTCTGCGTCACGGAAAGTTCCTGCGTGCGTTCCTTGACTTTCATTTCGAGTATCTCGTTTTGCTGTTTCAGGGCTTTTTTGGCGTTCAGCAGCGACAGATGGACGTCCAACCTGGCCTGAACCTCCAGTATGGCGAACGGCTTTACCATGTAATCCACCGCGCCCAGCTCGAAACCCCTCGCCTTGTCGTTTATATCGGTCATGGCCGTCAGAAATATGACCGGAATATCCGCCGTGGAAGGGTCGGACTTCAATTTCATGCAGACGTCATAGCCGCTCATTCCCGGCATGACGACGTCAAGCAGGATTATGTCGGGGGCGTTTTTTTTCACCTGCGCGAGAGCCGACTCCCCGTCAAGAGCCGTGTAAAGGCTGTAACGATCTTCCAGAGCGTCGACCAGTATATCTATATTCAGATCTGTGTCGTCGACGATCAGAACCTTGCTTTTAGCGTTCATATTCTCTCACGCTCCGCGGATCATTCATTCCGTTCACCCTCAGCCATTCGAACATGCACACCGCCATCGCCACCGCGGCGTTGAGACTTTCCCCTCCGCCGGTCATCGGTATCCGCAGCAATTCGTCGCACACCGAACGCGTTATCCTCGATATGCCGTTCCCCTCCCCGCCTATGACGAACAGGCTCCGCGCGGGCAGGGGGGCGTCGTATATCGAACTTTCCGCGTCCCCGGCCAGGCCCACAGTCCAGAGTCCCGCCGCCTGGGCGTCCTTGACGGCGCTCGCCACATTGACGACCGACGCGAGCGGCAGCCTCAGCGAAGCTCCCGCGCTGGTCTTCGCCACCGTCCCCGACGGAAGCGCGCCCCGCCGCAGCGGCATCGCGGCGAAAACCGCCCCGGCCGCCTCGGCGCTTCTTATTATCGCCCCCATATTCCTGGGGTCTTCGACGTGATCCATCACGACCGCCATCGCCGGCGCCGGAGCTTCTGGCAGAAGTTCCAGCGCGTCCGAAAAACTCAGCAGAGGAGTCTCCGAAACGCTCGCCACGACGCCCTGGTGGTTTTCGCCCTCCGTCACGGCGTCCAGAACTTTGCGATCCACGGCGGTGTACGGGATTTGCGCGGTTCTGCAGAGATTCGTTATGGTCACGAAAGACGCGCCCCGCATATCTTTAGATATGAGAACCTTCAGACACCGGGACGGGGCATTCTCCAACAAGGATATCACAGGGTTTTTTCCCCAGCAATAACCTTCGGCGGATATTTTCCCGCCGACTTCAGCTCGTCCATATACTCCTTCAGATACGCGCCCGTATATCCGTCTTTGCACTTTGCCGCCTGTTCCGGAGTTCCGCATGTCACAACCCTGCCTCCGCGCGCCCCTCCCTCGGGGCCAAGGTCTATGAGGTAATCGGATGAGATGAGGACATCCATATTATGCTCTATCAACAACACAGAATTTCCCTGATCCACCAGTTTGTGAAGGAGCAGGAGAAGCTGCCTCACGTCCGTATAATGCAGTCCGGTCGTAGGCTCGTCAAGAAGGTAAAGCACATTTCCCCTGAAACGCTTGCCCAATTCCGTCGCGAGTTTCACTCGTTGCGCCTCTCCGCCGGAGAGCGTCGTCGCGGGCTGTCCCAATTTTATATAACCGAGCCCGGCTTCTTTTATGACGGCCATCCGCGAGGCTATGCGCGGTATGTCGCGAAAATGCTCCTGCGCTTCGTTCACCGTGAGATTCAGGACGTCCGCGATGGAAAGCCCCTTGTGCGTGACCTCCAGCGTTTCCCTATTATACCTCTTGCCGCGGCAAATATCGCAATTGACATACACATCGGGGAGGAACATCATCGAAACCCTCGTCACTCCGTCGCCCAGACAGGCTTCACAGCGCCCCCCCTTCACGTTGAAACTGAAACGCCCCGGATTGTATCCGCGAATTTTCGACTCGGGAAGGGAAGCGAAAAATTCCCGTATCGGCGTGAACACCCCCGTGTACGTCGCGGGATTGGAGCGCGGCGTGCGCCCTATCGGGCTCTGGTCCACGAGAACGACGTTGCGCAGCCCCTCCGCGCCCGATATCGAGCGAAATTTCCCCGGCCGGTCGCGATATTCGTCGTCTAGTTTCATCCTGAGCCCTTTGTAAAGTATTTCGTAGAGGAACGTACTTTTGCCTGAGCCCGAAAGCCCGCACATAGAAGCCAGCACCCCCTTGGGCACTGAAATATCCGCGTTTTTGAGGTTGTTCTCCTCGCACCCCAGGACTTTTATCCAACCGTCCGGCTTCCTTCTGCCGTTAGCGGCGCGGACTATGCCGGTCACCTCGCCGCGCAAAAACGCGCCGGAGAGGGAATCCGACGCCTCTATCCTGTCGGGTGTTCCCTGTATGACAACATTCCCGCCGTTTTCGCCGGCGCCGGGACCTAGTTCCAGCACGTAATCGGCGTATTTGAGCGCGTCCCGGTCGTGTTCCACTACGAGAACCGTGTTGCCGACGGAGCGGATTGCGCCGAGCGTGTCCAGAAGCCTGTTGGTGTCCTTGGGGTGGAGCCCTATGGTCGGCTCGTCCAGGACATAGAGGACGCCGGTCAGTTTGGAGCCTATCTGCGTAGCCAGGCGTATCCTCTGGCTCTCCCCGCCCGAAAGTGTGTCGGCCCTGCGCGAGAGCGACAGATAGCCCGCGCCGACGTCCACGAGGAACGAAAGGCGTTTTTGAACCTCGGACAGCGCGAGACGCACTATATTCCTCTCGCTGTCCGTCAGCGTCAGTGAATCGAGCACCGGAGCCAGTTCCTCGACCGGCATATCCGTGAGTTCGGCTATGCCCCAACCGCCCAGGCGGACGGCGAGAGCCTCATCTTTGAGTCTCTTTCCGCCGCACGCGGCGCACGTATCCTCGACCCGGTAGCGCGACATGTCCTCGCGCCAATTTTCGGACTCCGTCTCCTCGAAACGCCTTGTGAGCCACGGGATAAGCCCTTCATAACGTCCCTGATACTCGCTTTCCCCGTGTCTGTCGACGAACGTGAGCGTCAGTTTTTCCTCCGAGCCGTGGAGCATGATCTGTTTCGCTTCCTCGGGCATGGACTCGAAGGGTTTTGTTAGATCCCATCCGTGGCGGATGGCGATCATTTCGGCGCGCGCCGTCATATATTTGTAACTTCTCCAAGGGAGGAACGCGCCGTCCGTTATCGACATATTTCCGATAACCGCGAGCGCGGGGGAAAAATGCTGATGGAAGCCAAGACCCGAACACTCGGGGCAGGCGCCGAATGGATTGTTGAACGAAAAAAGCCTGGGCTCGATCTCCGGAAGGCTCACCTGACATTCGGGACAGATATATTTTTCGGTCAGTTCGAGGTCTTTGCCGTCGGATTTCAGCAGAACGAAGCCGTCCGACAACCTGAGCGCGGCCTCGACGGCTTCCGTGACGCGCGACCTGTTGTCTTCCCTCACTCGAAGGCGATCGATGACGACCTCTATCGTGTGACGTTTCTTTTTGTCGAGAGGGACTTCTTCCTCAAGCCAAAAGGTATCGCCGTCTATGCGTACGCGCATGTATCCCTGCGACTTCAACTGCAGGAGCATGTTCCGGTATTCGCCTTTTTTGCCCCGCACGAGCGGCGACAATATATCGAGCGGAGCCCCGGCGTATTCGTCATATATCCTGCCGACTATTTCGTCGAGACTGTATCTCAGAACCGGCCTGCCGCACTTGGGGCAATGCGGCGTTCCGGCCCGCCCGAAAAGCAGGCGCAGATAGTCGTATATCTCCGTCACCGTGCCGACGGTCGAACGCGGATTATGCCCGGCGCCCTTCTGTTCTATCGATATGGCCGGAGACAGGCCGGATATGTCGTCGACGTCCGGTTTGTCCTGCATACCGAGAAACTGCCTGGCGTAGGACGACAGCGACTCGACGTACCGCCGCTGTCCTTCGGCGTAGATTGTGTCGAAAGCGAGCGACGATTTGCCGGATCCGGACGGCCCGGTAAAAAGCACCAGTTTATTTTTTGGCAGTTCTACGTTTATATTTTTTAAATTGTGCTGACGAGCCCCGCTTATTTTTATCCATTGAGATTCCGTATTTTCCATCGCCCTGTCCCCTCATACCCTTTATCGTATCCCTCAATTCGGCCGCCAGCTCGAAATCCAGCCGTTCCACGGCCTCCCACATGCGGCGCTCCAGTTGCTTGACGTCGCGCTTGTCCGGCGTCCGCGGTTCTTCGCCGTCCGCCGCGGCGTCTATGCGCCCGCCGCCGGAATACCCCTCCGTCAGCTCCGCGGGCAGCAGGTCTTTCACATCCTTGCGCACGGTCCTCGGCGTTATGCCGTTTTCCGCGTTGAACTTCATCTGGGCGGCCCGGCGGCGATTGGTCTCGCGGAGAGCTAACTCTATGCTGCCGGTCATCCTGTCGGCATAGAGAATGACGCGGCCGGCCTCGTTTCTCGCCGCCCGCCCTATCATCTGTATCAGAGACCTGTACGAGCGAAGATAGCCCTCGCGGTCGGCCTCGGTTATCGCCACCAGAGACACCTCCGGCAGGTCGATGCCCTCGCGCAGAAGGTTGACGCCAATGACGGCCGAGTACACGCCGAGCCTGAGGTCACGCAGCACCTCCGCCCTCTCGAACGTGTCCATCTCCGAGTGAAGATACTGGACTTTCAGCCCCAGTTCCGCGTAGTATTTCGCGAGATCCTCCGCGGCGCGCTTCGTGAGCGTGGTTACGATAGCCCGCTCGCCCCTCGACGTCACGTCCCGCAGTTCGGCTAACAGGTGGTCGACCTGTCCCGTCGCCGGATGAATCTCCACCTCCGGGTCCGGTATACCCGTCGGTCGTATGAGCTGTTCGGCCACGCTCTCCGAATTTTCCAGCTCGAAGTCCCCCGGCGTCGCCGAGACGAACAGGACGCTTTTCATGAAGCCGCCGAACTCGTCCCACTTGAGCGGTCTGTTGTCAAGACATGACGGCAGCCTGAAACCGTGTTCCACTAGGACTTCCTTTCTGGCCCTGTCGCCGTTGAACATCCCGCGTATCTGAGGAATCGTCATGTGGGATTCGTCCAGAAACAGCAAGAAATCCTCCGGGAAGAAATCCATCAGCGTTCCCGGCGCTTCTCCCGGCTCACGCCCGTCCAGGAAGCGCGAATAGTTTTCTATGCCCGAACAGTAGCCCACCTCGGTGAGCATTTCGAGGTCATACCTAGTGCGGCTCGCGAGCCGTTCGGCTTCGAGCGGCATATTTTTCGCGTTGAAAGCGTCTACGCATTCCGCGAGTTCGGCTTCTATATTTTCCTTCGCCAGTATCACGGCGTCGTCGGAAACAACGTAATGCTTCGCGGGGAATATCGCCGCGCTCTGCGAGGATGAGAGGGTTTTGCCGTAAACGGGGTCTTTTTCGTCTATCCGCTCGATTTGCTCGTCGAAAAACGATACCCGGAGCGCGGTGTCGCTGTATGACGGGTAAAGCTCCAGCACATCCCCCCTAAGCCGGAATACTCCCGGGGCGAACGACGCGTCGTTCCGCTCGTAATAGTTATCCAGCAGCCTCATCATAAAATCCCTCAAGCGCCAGACATCTCCGACCGCGAAATGGAAGATGGCTTCCTCGTAATTTCTTTTCTTGCCCAGGCCGTATATGCAGGATACGCTCGCCACTACCACCACGTCCCTGCGCTCGATCAGCGCCTTTGTCGTGGCGAGACGGAGTTTTTCTATCCTCTCGTTGATAGACGCGTCCTTTTCGATATAGATATCCTGCGCCGGAACGTAGGCCTCGGGCTGATAGTAATCGTAATAGCTGACGAAGTAGTGAACCGCGCTGCCGGGGAAGAAATCCTTGAACTCGCTGTAGAGCTGCGCGGCAAGCGTCTTGTTCGGGGCCATCACCAGCGTGGGGCGCTGCAGCCGCGCGATGACGTTCGCCATGGTGAAGGTCTTGCCGCTTCCCGTGACGCCGAGCAGCGTCTGCCAGCGCTCCCCTTTCTCGAAACCGGCGCACAATTTATCTATGGCCTCGGGCTGATCCCCGGAAACGGGCCAAGGCGAGTTGAGTTCGAATTTTCCGCCGCGTAAGTCGTCGAACACTATAAAGATTTCCTCCCAAAATATTTCACAGTTTAAGATTATACTATCTATCCCGCGGATTGAGGCGAATCGATAATGGAATGGGATAAATCACGGGATCACGGAATAATGGCCATGAGACCCGCCCCACGGATTTGTTTGTGCTTGAAGAAAAACACTGAACATATACGAAATTGCCGCCGGTACAGCGAGACGAAATTACGCGGAGAACATATAGCTGTTCTCCGCGCGATACATGCGGATTTGAACCGGAATTGCCCGCAATATCGGGTATATGGGGCGATAAATTATGCTCGGCGGAAAATCGGAATTGAGCGGTTCGGCCTCTTTTACGCGTCAGTGTCCGGCGAGCCGGGGTAACCGAAATCGGCCACTTTCAGCGCGGCGTAGCGCTTTTCTATTTCTTCCATAGCCGGAGCGAATCGCTCTGGGTCAGGAAGGCCGGCTATCGCCTCTTTTATGGAATATTTTCTGAAAAATTTGTTCTCGGCGCGGACGCCCTTCGTGCCAAAGACCTCTTTATACATTTCGAGGTCGGCGGGCATTCCGAACTTTTCCGCGATATCTTTATAGTCGAACAGGTACCACACTTCCTTGAACCCCGCCCAGGCTATGGCGGCGATGCACATCGGGCACGGATCGTGCGAGGAAAGAAATATCAGCTCGTCAGCCCGCGAATGCACCGGGAGTTTGAAAAATCTGATGATCGTGTCTATTTCGCCGTGAAAAAGCGGATTTTCCACGCGGTTGTTCGAGCCGACCATCACGGACGTCATCGTGTCGGGACGGAGTATCGCGCCGCCGAATACGTGATTGCCGCGTTTAACTTCACATTCGGTGAGAGGCAGTATTTCGTCCTTTATAACGTCCAGCATATGTTCTATTTTTTCGTCGTCACGCATAAACGCGTTCCCTCCCGCTCAATCCCAGTTGGAAATGTCGGCGGCGTTTTCCT
>JAITAT010000164.1 GCA_031283975.1 Synergistaceae bacterium | reverse complement strand
CCTTGCTCCGGTTCAGCGCCGCCGCGTCGAGTCGATGTTGACCGACGAGCCGTTTATCTTGTGGAAGCGTCCCTGCCAGACGCCCTCGTCAGACGGTTCCGCGTCCGTCGAGTAAGTGAAATTGTGCGGGCTTGCCCATCTTCTGATTTCGGGATTGCCGAACGTGGACGAATCCATGAACTGATCCTTGTTGTACGCGGCGTAGTAAATATCGCGCGATTCGTCGGCGTCCACGGTGACGGTCGTTTCGCCGCCGGGCGCGACGCGCCACCACCCGCGCGTCGTCAGCGTCCCGCTGTTCGCGTCGGTGTAGGTCAGGACTATGCTGACCCTGACGCCGAGAGAGTTGGAAATATTGATTGTCGCCGCGTACGCCCCAGGTACCACGATTAAAACGAGCATCAAAGAAACTATCGCAAGAACTGTCTTTTTCATATCCACCAGGACCTCCTTAGATTTTTTTGCTGATATTCGTACATCCTTATGTATCGTAATACGGAACGTCGCGCGTCCTGTCCACCAGCACCAAATCCATAAAATCCGTCGCGCCGATTTTTATCTTCGTATCCCCGCCTTTCTCAAACAGAATAAAATCACCGTCGGTGCGAACCGAACTGAACAGCTCATCGTCCCGCAAAGCGTTGAACCGCACAGTGCCGATCCGCGAGTTGAAATCGAATAGGATGCGTGTGTCGGTCTGCATCTCGATCTCAAGCCTGCAACCAGACAGTGCCTTCACGCTTTTGAAAAAACCTGTTTGTTTCTCCAATGTTTCACCTCCTCTCATGCGTATGAATATTCCGCAGCGTTTTTATTCAGTCACTATGATTAGAGATATTGGAAAATTTCGCACCACACGTTCGTGTGGTTTTGAATGGTGGTTTTGAAAAAATATCGCCGCCCTGAGTAAAAAATTTCCCCGCGTTCCCGGGCGATATCTTCAAGCGCGGACATGGGCATCGTCCCCTGCAGTTTTATATCAAAAAAGATATAATTCTTTGAAGGGCGGCGATATCGGTTGAGCGGATGGACAATAGAAATAGCTTTGAACAGACTGAAGAAGATGGAAAGCAATGCGGCGGATACCCTTTAAGGAAGTATTCGATGAGCAGATGAAGAATCCCGAATTTGCGAAAGCCTTTCATGAACTCGACGAGGAATTTGAATTGGCCCTTGAAATGATAAAAGCCAGAAATGAAGCAAACCTCACAAAATTAAAACTCTATTTTTGTGAGTTCAATCTTCGTGTGAATATTCAGCTTGTCGTAAATTATTTTCTGCGCCGATTTTACGGTGTTCTCGCTGATAAAAAGTTTCGCGGCTATCTCCTTCGCCGACAGCCCTTCGCGCGTCCGCAACGCTATTTCGCGTTGCCGATGCGTCAGCGGGGATGATACCCCGAACAGCGCCTTTCTCACCGCCGCCGCGCCTGAAATCTGGCGGTGGCACACACCGGCGAGCGTGTCTATTCGTTCGGCGTCGAAATCACCTCTCAGACTTTCAAGCATAGGCAGAATGGCATAGCCGTGTTCCGCGAAGGGAAGGTATATTTTGTCGGGCATGGCAAGGGCCAGCGCGTCTTTGATGCAGTCGGCGGCTTCTTTGTCAAATCCGTCGATATGCTTCGCGGCCGCGAGATAAATCAGGTGATATACCTGGGGCAACAGAAAATTCAAACCGCGCGAAACGCTCATTACAAGTTCCGTGACGGCATACAATTCGGTACAGCGGCGCTCCGCGAGCAGCATCATGCCGTAAAGGGCGAACGCGTACGGCTGACCGATTATGTATAGAACGTTCCTGATGCTTTCCATATCGCGCAGCCAGTCGGGAAGATCCGCCGCGCGTCCGAGCGTCATATCCAGCAGCGCGGCAGCGAGTTCTCCCATGTGCGACGCGGCTTTCTGGCGCGCTCCGGCCGCCTCCTCCGTTATGCTCCGGCGGGCCGTCTCGTACGCCTTGGCGTCTCCCCTCATGATGGCCGCGCGAGCCATCACGAGCGAAGCGCAGATACAGTTGCCCGCCTGCCCGGCGCTCCGCGCGTCGTAAAAAGCCTTGTAGCACAGCGCCTCGGCGCCCGCGTCGTCGCCGCGGTTCAAGCACGCCTCGGCGCGCATGATGTGTTCCCCTCCGGAACCGTGCCCGCTCGTCAGACGCGCGTAAATCGGCAGGCATTCGTCCATGATCGAAAGCGTCTTATCGAGTTCCCCGCTGTTCCTCCAATACAGGAAGAGCACCGACGGGACGCCGAGTGTCCATGACGGCATGGCTCCGGAAAAGAGGATAGATCTGGGAGGGTCTGATAATTCTTTCAGGTAGGCATACGCTTTCCTGTGATATTCGCTCATCTTCGGTATGTCGTTGAACTCGGTAAAAAACATCGTGAGTTCCAATTCGCCCTTTATCCTCGCAAGCTCCCGACCGACCGGACCTTTCGGGTCTTCGATAATTTTTCTGACAAGCCCGACCGCGCGCCAAAACCGCTCTCTCATGCCACTCTTGAAAAGTTGGTTGCCTATCGTCAGAAGCGTGATGGGATAACGCCTCAATATC
>JAITAT010000145.1 GCA_031283975.1 Synergistaceae bacterium | reverse complement strand
TTTGACGGTGATGAAATTTTTCATGCGCGGAGAAAACGCGGGGCTGACGAAAGGACAGGGGGTTTTATATGAATATAATGGGCTTTAACGGAAGCCCGCGCACGAGCGGCAACACCGCGTGGGCAAATTGTTGCACATGACAGGCCCGCTGTACATCATCGACAGCATAGACGAATATATCAGAACCCACGCGACTGACAAAAACTGATATTGGCACGGAACAAAAATTATTTGACCTGTCTTGACATTTACCGAATTGACTGATATTCTTTACATGATCGAGGCGCTTGGCACTCGATGTGAACGAGTGCTAATAAGGCGAGGGCGTTTGGCCGAGGGGGGATGTCCCAATGCTGACCGAAAGACAATTGGAAGTGCTGCTTTCAGTGGTTCACGAGTTTATCGAGAGCGGCGAAAAGGTTGGGTCGAGGACTCTCTCGAAAAGATATCTCAAGGGACGAAGCGCCGCGACCATAAGGAACGAAATGGCCGATCTCGAGGAAATGGGCTATCTGGTGCAGCCCCATACGTCGGCTGGACGCGTTCCGACCACGATGGCCTACAGGCTGTTTGTGGACAGCATGTTGCAGCGCCTGCCGAAAAACGAGCGCGGCGGCGCGTGGATAAGCCACCTGAGGAAACACAGGGACGGTTTGCGCGGCGCGCTGGTTCACGCCTCCGAGATGTTGTCGCAGTTGTCGAGTTACGTGGGCATGGCGGCCGTGATCCAACTGAAACAGGCGCGTCTCGGCAGGATAGATTTTATCAGGGTCGATTCGTCGCACTTCCTGCTGCTCGTCATCCTGGACGGCGGAGTGGTTCTCCACAGGATGGTAAACGTCCCTTGCGACCTTTCGCAGGATACGCTGGAGGCCCTGGCGAGAAAAATAAACGTTCTGGCGGGGTATCAATGGAGCGAAGTGCGCGAGATACTGTACAGCTATATTGTGAACGAACTGGGTAAATACGCCGACTCATGCAAGAGGGCAATCGACGAACTGGACGCGATTTTGGAAAGCGAACAGACTACCCTCTACACCGGCTCGCTCGCCAATCTCTTCGATGTTCCCGATTTTCAGGATATCGGCCATTTCCGTGCGCTGTTCTCCGTTCTGGAACAGGAGGGAGAACTGGCGAAATTGCTGATGAACTACGGGCAGAAGGACGGCATAGGGGTGATAATCGGCGAGGAAAACACGGTGCCGGAACTGAAAAATTGCTCCGTGATACTCTCCAGTTCCAGCACGGAGGGAACCCGTACGATGCTTGGCGTCATAGGCCCCAAACGGATGAACTACGAGCGGGTGATCGCCGCGCTCGACAGAGTTTTGAACGATATGGAGGAGACTTCAAAGTGAGGGCGGCGAAGGAGATGGAGACTATGAATCATGATGAAGCCGGGGGCGGCGTTTGCGAACCGGCGGAGAGCATAGAAGATATGAAATCGGCGCTCGAAGAAGCGCGGGCCGAGGCGGAACAGTACAGAAACGAGGCGGCGCGCGCGAAAGCCGATTTTTACAACTACAGGACGAGGATAGAGCGCGACAGGGCGAGGGACAGGCTTTTGGCGGCCGAAAGCGCGGTGCTGGACCTGCTTCCCGTGCTGGATAATCTGGAGCGCGCTCTGGACGCCGAAAGCGATAAGGAATCCTCGATGCACAAGGGAATATCCATGGTACAGCGGCAGTTTTTCGCGGCGCTGCAAAATCTCGGGCTGAAAGTGATAGACACGTCCGGCGCGTTCGACCCGTCGCTCCACGAAGCAGTGACCACGGCCGACGCGGAGAATCCCGATGACGACGGCATGATAATGGAAGTCTTTCACAGGGGATACATGCTCGGCGATAAGGTTTTGCAGGCCGCTAAGGTCAAAGTCGGCCGCAAAAAATCCGAAAATATCGCGGAACCGAAATAAAAAATTAACGCCCCAGAGAGGGAAGGAAGGGAACCAAAATGTCAAAAATAACGGGAAAAGTGATAGGAATCGACCTTGGCACCACGAATAGCTGCGTGGCGGTCAAGGAAGGCGACAACATAACGGTCATATCGAATTCGGAAGGCAGCAGGACGACTCCCTCGGTCGTGGCCTTTACCAAGGAGGGCGAGCGTCTGGTGGGGCAGCTCGCGAAGCGCCAGGCCATAGTGAACACCGATCGCACGGTCATATCCATAAAAAGAAAGATGGGTTCCGACCATAAAGTCAGGATAGACGACAAATCCTACAGCCCGCAGGAAATTTCGGCGATGATACTCCAGAAGCTGAAACGCGACGCCGAGGAATATCTGGGCACTACCGTGACTCACGCCGTCATAACCTGCCCCGCGTATTTCACCGACGCGCAGCGTCAAGCCACTAAGGACGCCGGCACGATAGCGGGCCTCGAAGTTCTCCGCGTGATAAACGAGCCGACGGCGGCGTGTCTGGCCTACGGGGCCGACAAGGAAGGCGAGCACAAGATTCTGGTTTTCGACCTAGGCGGCGGCACGTTCGACGTTTCGATACTGGACGTGGGCGACGGGGTGTTCGAGGTTCTGGCGACGTCCGGCGATAATATGCTCGGCGGCGACGACTGGGACAACAAAATAGTCGATTGGATGATAGCCGATTTCAAGAAATCCGAGGGAGTGGATCTGAAAAGCGACAAGATGGCCGTTCAGCGTCTGCGCGAGGCCGCGGAAAAGGCCAAGGTCGAATTGTCGTCGATGGCCGAAACGACGATATCCCTGCCCTTCATTACGGCGAATCAGAACGGACCTAAGCACATGGAACTCACCCTCACGAGGGCGAAGTTCGAGGATCTCACGCGCGATCTTCTGGAACGCGTCGTGAAACCCACGCAGACCGCGCTCAAGGACGCCGGGCTGTCGGCGTCGGAAGTGAACAAGGTGCTGCTCGTCGGCGGTTCAACCCGTATGCCGATGGTGCACAAGAAGGTGAAAGAGCTTCTGGGGCATGAGCCGACGAAGGGAATAAACCCCGACGAATGCGTGGCGGTTGGCGCGGCCATACAGGGCGCGGTGCTTTCGGGAGAGCACAAGGACATCGTTCTGGTGGATGTGACGCCGCTGTCGCTGGGTCTCGAAACTATGGGAGGCGTGTTTACCAGGATAATCGATCGCAACACCGCGATACCGGCGTCGCGCAGCCAGGTTTTCACCACGGCGTCCGACAACCAGCCGCAGGTCGAGGTGCATGTCCTCCAGGGCGAGCGGGCCATGGCCGCGGACGACGTCACGCTCGGCAAATTTACGCTCGACGGAATTCCGCCGGCCCCGAGAGGCATACCCCAGATAGAGGTCACGTTCGACATCGACGCGAACGGCATAGTGAACGTCACGGCAAAGGACAAGGGAACCGGCAAGGCGCAGCACATCACCATCCAGTCGTCGCGTCTCACCGATGCCGATATCGACAAGATGCGCCGCGACGCCGAAAGCCACGAGGACGAGGACAAGCGCAAAAAAGAACTCATCGAGGCGCGCAACGAGGCCGACACATTTATATATAACGCCGAAAAAAGCCTCAAAGACCTCGGGGACAAGATCACCGAATCCGAAAAGGCCGCGGTCGAGGGCAAGATCAACATCCTGCGCGACGCCATAGCGTCCGAGGACGTCTCCCGTATAAATTCCGCGCGCGACGAACTCGCGTCGGCCATGCATCCGATAGCGGAAAAACTGTACGCCGCCAAGTCTAAGGAGACTTCCGCCGGCGAACCGCAGGAATCCGCGGAGGAAACAACTGACGGACAGACTGTCGACGCTGATTTCAGCTCTCACGACAGCAACTAGCGTCCTCGGTGCGGGAGGTGAATGGCAGTGGCCGCGCCAGGTAAAAAAGACTATTATGAAACATTGGGCGTGTCAAAAACCGCCACTGCGGACGAGATAAAACGAGCGTACAGAAAGCTGACGAGAAAATATCACCCGGACGCCAATCCCGGCGACACGGAGTCCGAGAGCCGTTTCAAGGAGATAAACGAGGCCAACGATGTTTTGAGCGACTCAGCGAAACGGGCGCGGTACGATCAGTTCGGTTTTGTGGGAGAAGCGCCGCCGCAGGGCGCGGAGGGCTTCGGTGGGGATTTCTTCGGTTTTGGGGATATTTTCGAGAATTTTTTCGGCGGCGTTTCCGGTTCGCGCGGCGCGAATCCAAACGCGCCGAGACGAGGCTCCGACCTCGAAATGACCATGCGCGTCACGCTTGAAACGGCTTATCGCGGCGCGACCCGCGAGGTGGAAATCCCGAGGGAGGAGAACTGCCCTCATTGCGACGGCAGCGGCGCGGAGCCAGGTTCCAAAGTAACGACATGCGCGGCGTGCGGCGGCAAGGGACAGGTCGAACGCGTTGCCAACACGCCCTTTGGCCGGATGGTTCAGGTAGTTCCCTGTACGGCGTGCGGCGGCAGAGGAAAGATCATAGAAACCCCATGCTCCAAATGCAGAGGCGCCAAACGCGTCCGGAAGAACCGCAAGCTGGAGGTCAAGATCCCTCCCGGCGTCGACGCCGGAACCCGTCTCCGCATATCCGGCGAGGGAGAGGCGGGTATGAACGGAGGACCCGCCGGCGACCTCTATATACTGCTCGACGTGGCGGCCGACACTCGTTTCCAGCGCGACGGCGCCGATCTCCACATACGGGTGGACATCGAGATACCGCAGGCGGTTCTGGGCGCGTCGGTGTCGATTCCGACGCTTGACGGTAATGAAAAGCTCGACGTCCCGGCGGGCACGCAGCCGGGTTCCATACTGCGAATAAAAAATCGCGGAATGCCAAGGTTGCGCGGTTCCGGGAACGGAGACCTGCATATTCATGTGCGGGTGAACGTGCCCAAAAATCTGTCCGCGAGGGGAAAACAGTTGATAGCCGAACTGGCTTCCGAGATGAGGGTCGACATAGCCGACAACAAGGGCATCTTTGACAGGATAAAGGACAAATTCTCCGGTTAGTCGCGAGGACTCGATAAATTGTTGTACAATGGAGAGAGGGTTTAATGCGCTCTCTCCATTATTTTGCCCGATTGGAGGCGTGACGGATGGGGAATTACTGGTGGTATATCACCGTGCTTTTGAAGGATAGCGCGGCCGGACGTTATGAAAACGAACAGATCCTTTATTCGGCGGCGGAATTGTCGGGCAGCATAGGAACAGAGGTTCAGGAGCTTCCTGATGGAATACGCGTGAGGATATATTACCATTCCGGCAAAGGAATTTCCTCGTGGCGCGCGAGCTTGCTCGACGCGTTTGAAACATGGCCGGACGTCCGAATCGAGGACATGGGCAAGATAGAAAATCAGCAGTGGTCGCGGCAGAGCGAAGACGCGTTTCCGCCCCTCGATATAGGGCGGACGCTCGTCGTTCTCGCTCCCTGGCACAAAGGGCACGAACCGGAGGGACGGACTCCGATATACATCAATCCGGGGAGCGCGTTCGGCACGGGCTATCATGAGAGTACTCAGGCCGCGCTCGAACTCTTTGAACGGCAGCTCGATAAAAACGGGCGCGCGGGGCGCGTCGCCGACATAGGCACGGGTTCGGGCATACTGTCCATAGCCGCTTTCAAATTCGGAGCGGAGTTCATACTGGCGAGAGACATCGATCCGGCGGCTGCGGAAGAAGCGAGAAGCAACATGGAACTCAATGGAATCCTGCCCGCGCACTCCGGCAAAATTACCATAGAAACGGGCGACCTCCTTCATGGAGTCGGCGGTTCCTTTGACCTTCTTTTCGCCAACATATTGCTCGAACCGCTGACCGCCATGCTCCCGTCCGTGCGGCGAGTTCTCGTTCCCGGCGGGGTCGCCGTATTTTCCGGCGTTACGTCCAGGGAAAAGCCGGAGTTTATCGCCGCGCTGTCCGAAGCGGGTCTTGAAATCACCGACCAGATTATAAAAGAGGAGTGGTGGGGTGTCGCTGCCCAAAATCCGGCTTGAGCGCTGCGTGAACGAGGGCGGCGGCCGATGGAGGCTCGACCCTCGCCAGGCGCGTCACCTCATTAAGAGTCTGCGGTCTTATGACGGAGCGCCGGTGGAGGGTCTGCTCCCCGATGAAGGCGGTGCGCGCCTGCTGATGAGGCTCGAAACCGACAGCCGCGATTATTTCCTTCGTGAAATCGACCGTTCAGCGGAATTGCCCGATAAAATGTCCATCACCCTGCTGATCGCCCTGCTCAAAGCCGAGCAGTTCGACGCCGTTCTTCGAGCCTCGGCTGAACTCGGCGTCAATTCCATAATTCCAGTGGCTTGCGAGCGCTCGGCGCCGCGCTTCGACGAATGCGACGCGAACAAAAAAATTTCCCGCTGGCGTAAAATTTTGGACGAAAACACGCTCGTATCCGGCGCCGTCTTTCCGCCCCAGATACAAATACCCGTGAAAATCGACGACGTTCCATGGAACTCGCTGCCGCGAACCCGTTACGCCGCCGTGATAGCCCCCGGCGCGAGTCCCATCGCACATGCCCTCCCGTCGTTGGAGGAAACCGGCGAAGTCGCGTTCGCGGTCGGCCCGGAAGGGGACTGGACGGAGCGCGAAAAAACATGCCTGTTTCAAAACGGATTCATCCCCGTATCCCTCGGCCGCCGCGTCATGCGAGCTTCTACTGCGGCAATAGCGGCATGCGGCTGGTTTCGCCTGTCGTCCCGCTGAACCCGTAGAATTACCGTTGAAGGCCCGCTGGGAACCGCGCCCAATTGAACTCAATGCGGAAATGCGGGGGAGCCTTGACAAATTTTGCCTGGTGTGGTTTTATACTTGCACAATGAAACCGTTGATGCAGAGATCAAACCGTTAGCGCGCTTTGATATCTCCAGACAGAGAGTCGGGGTAAGGTGAGAGCCCGGTAGAAAGCGGAACGGCAAATGGACTGCGGAGGGCGTGGAGGAAAGGGATGATTTTCCCCGAGTATTTCGCGACGCGGCGCCGGCGTTAAAAGGCGAGGGACGTGATGGCGTCCTGCTGAGAGGGCGGTCTTTGACCGCCAAACAAGGTGGCACCGCAGGTGTTTTTTACGCCTGTCCTTGTGATATACGTTAAACGTATATTCACAAGGACAGGCGTTTTTGCGTTCGCCTGCCGGGCGCCGGCACATGGGTATTACGGGCGAAATAGGGCCTGTTGCCGCGAAACAACAAAAAAGGAGAGGATTTTTATGGTAATCTGCAAAAAAGTGCTGCAAAGCGTGAATGCGTTGGTTGTTTTTGCCTTTCTGACAGCGGTGTTATTTTCGGCGGGAGGCGCGGCGTATGCCGCCGATCGGGACATATTCCGCGTGGGAATCGTGCAGTTGATCGACAACGGCGCTTTCGCGGACATGCGGGAGGGGTTTATCGGCAGGATGAGGGAACTTGGCTACACCGAGGACAAGATGACCTTCGACTACAGGAACGCGCAGGGCGACATGAGCAACCTGAACTCCATATGCCAGAACATGGCTGACGCGGATATGGACTTCATAGTTACAATCGCTACGCCGCCGACTCAAGCTATGGTCAACCTCGAGCCCAAGGCTCCCGTTTTTTTCGTCGCCGTATCCAATCCAATCGGGGCTGGCGTCATCACGGCGATGGAGAAGCCCGATAAGAACGCTACGGGCGCGTCAAACGCTATCCCGGTGGACGAGATGTTTAAGCTCGCGGCCCGCGTTACCCCCAACGCCAAAGTTTTCGGTCTCATATACAACTCCGGCGAAGTGAACTCGGTAACTACCATCAAGGCCGCGAAGGCTTATATGGACAAAACGGAGGGCTATTCCTACAAAGAGGCTGTCGTCACCGCATCCTCAGAAGTTCAGCAGGCGGCGCAATCCCTGGCTGAGAGCGCCGACGCCATTTTCATCCCCAACGACAGCATGGTGCAGAGCGCTCTGACACAGGTGGTCGATGCGGCTAACGGCGCGAAAATCCCAACCTACGGCAGTTCAGCGGTAATGGTCAACACAGGCGCTTTCGCCACCATCAGCATAGATGACCACGTAATCGGCGCCCGCGTCGCGGATATGGCGGAGCGCTATCTGAAGGGCACGGCGGTGAAGGACATCCCGGCCGTCGTGATCTCCGATTTCGTGACGCTCTTCAACAAGCCCACCGCCGACGCGATCGGCGTTGAAATCCCAGCGGATCTTCTGGGCAATTCCGTTCTCGTGAAATAAGACAGGCGCAGGCGGCCATGATCCTCTTTGCCGGTTCGCTCCATCTGGGATTGATTTACGGCCTGATGGCGCTGGGCATTTACGTGACTTTCCGTATCCTCAACACGCCGGATTTGACCACCGACGGAAGCTTCACGCTGGGCCTGGCCGCCTCCGCTTCTTTGACCGCGATGGGGATGCCCGGCTGGGGCATAGTCTGCGGTATCTTTTTCGGCGCTCTCGCCGGAACCGTGACGGGTTTTCTGCAAACCAAAATGGACATCCATCCCATTCTCTCCGGCATTCTGACTATGAGCGCGCTGTACACGGTCAATCTCTACGTTCTTGGAGACCGCTCCAACCTCTCTCTCCTGGGGTCTCCTCATCTCTTTTCGATGGCCGCGGCGCTCTTCCCAGCCATCCCCAAAGACATCACGCGCTTCTTCGTCGCGTTTTCATTTTGTATGGCCTGTTTTGCCTTTCTGGCGTGGTTTTTCCAGACTCACCTCGGGCTTTGCGTCCGGGCTACGGGGGACAACGACGACATGGTGCGGGCCTCGTCGATCGACGTGGACGCGATGCGGATAATAGCCACAGCCATTTCCAACGCGTGCGTGGGTTTTTCCGGGGCTGTGGCGGCGCAGTATCAGGGTTTCGCCGATATCAGCTCCGGCGTGGGGATGATGGTGGTGGGGCTGGCCTCGGTGATAATAGGAGAGGTGTTTTTCGGGCGCCGTTCCGTAATTGCCGGTTTCGTGTCGGCGATATGCGGTTCGATAATCTACCGCCTGATAGTGGCTCTCGCGCTCAAAAGCAACTTTTTCCCGGCATACGCGCTCAAGCTGGTTTCCGCGCTGATAGTGATCGCGGCGCTCTCTTTGCCTGCCCTGAAAGGCCGGATTCAGCTCGCTTCCGTGCGGCGGGAGGCCAAGCGCCATGCTGGTAATTGAAGGCGCCCAAAAAACTTTTTTCAGGGAAACGCCCAACGAAAGGGTCGCGCTGAACGATCTCAGTCTGGTATTGGGCGACGGTGAATTCCTGACCCTCATCGGCTCCAACGGGGCGGGAAAATCCACTCTATTCAACGCGATAACCGGAGGGTTCCTGCTCGACAGAGGTTCCATAACCTTGGGCGGCGAGGACATAACCTGGCTTCCGCCGCACAAAAGGGCGTTTATGATCGGCTATCTTTTTCAAAACCCCACTAAAGGCACGGCGCCCAACATGACCATCGAAGAAAATCTGGCGCTGGCGTACAGCCGCAGAAAAACCTGGCCGCTGCGGAGAGGCGTCTCCGGGGGGGATCATTCCTTTTTCCGGGAACATCTGGCACGATTCGGAATGGGGCTTGAGGATCGCGTGAAGGATAAGGTCGGGCTTCTCTCCGGCGGACAGAGGCAGGCACTTGCCCTGCTAATGTCCACGATCGCGAAACCTCGCCTGCTCTTGCTGGACGAGCATACCGCGGCGCTCGATCCCGCGGCCGCCCAAAAGATAATGAGCATCACCGACGGCATAGTAAAGGAGCAAAGGCTTGCCGCGATGATGATCACCCACAACACCCAGCAGGCCTTGGATTTTGGCACGCGCACCATCATGCTGGAAGAGGGGAAAATCGTGCTGGATATCAGCGGCGAGAAGAGGGCAAATATGACGGTTCCGCGTCTGATGGAGCATTATTTTCATCCGCGCGTCACCTGACAGGCGCGTCAGGCCGGGTGTTTCAGCGCGCGGGCGCGGGGTTGAGAAGCACCGGCAGCGTATTCGCCCCATGCGGCATCAGCCAGGTTTCGAGGGCGGCGCCGTGAACCGCCGTGACCTTTGCCAGCGCCTCGTCAAGCGTCCTCGATGTTTTTATCCCAGTGCCATCGAGCAGCTTAGGATCGATATCCGTCACCAGATGGAAATCAAACTGCTCCGCAGCCTGTCCGACGCAGTAACCGACGTATTTCGCTATGGTGAAAGCCCTTCGCAGTTCGTCCTCCCGCTCGTCGGAGTTTTTGAATTTCTGAAGCATCATCCGCATCTCACTGTTGCCGTACCCCTCGATGCAAGAGGCGAGGATCACAATGGCTCCTCCGGGGCGGGCGGCGTCCTGCGCGTTGAAAAGGGCCTTGGCGCTCTGGTAGAAGTTGATGTCTTTCGGGTAACCGCACGCTGAGGCTACGACCAGATCCGCAAGCCGCGGTATCGGGATCCTGTCCACGCTGTCGACGATGTCAGCCCCGGCCTTGTGAGCTTCCCGCCAGTCTCCCGCGACAGCCCAGCCGATCTTCCCCTCGCCGTTCATAATGACGTTCAGCAGGAATGACGGGTCCAGCTTTGCCGCGGCCTCGGTCATGTCCAAGTGGACGAGATTTCCTTCCGAATTACCGCTTCGGCACACCATGTTCCGCCCCTTCCCGGGAGGCGGGTTGAGCGCCAGCGCGTGGTTCGCCATAATGGTCTCGTAGGAGGATATTCCGGGCAGCACAGATTTTTTGCCGCCGCTCCAGCCGGACAGGAAGTGATAGACGATGCTTCCGGTGAGGATCACGCGGTCGGCGTCCACCGCCATCTTATTGAGTCTGATCGGGGTTCCGAAACTGGTCCTGCCGAAATCCGTCATTGCCTCCCCCCGGCTGTCATGGTCAAATATTTTGTAACTCCCGTAAATCCTCTCGCCCAAAAGCAGCTTGTGTTCCTCCGGCGAGTGGGCGCGGTGCGTCCCGGTGCCAACCAGGAAGAAAATGTCCTCGTCCCTTGCCCCGCCCTTTTTGATCTCCTCTAACAGAAGAGGGAGGTAGACGGAAGGGCGCTGCCACGATCGCGTAAGATCGCAGGTGACGATGCAGACCGTCTCGCCCGGTTTTACCTTTTCGCTGATCCGAGGGCTCCCGATGGGGTTTTCCAGAGCTTTCCGTATGGCTTCCGTTTCCGTGGCGGCGCATGGGACATCACGGCTTTTCAGCACCCCCAGAAGGTTTTCCTCCCGAACCTCGATGCGAGCATTTCCTTTGCCGAACTTCAGCATATATTCGCCCATCCGCGATCACTCCCCGACAGAGGTTTTTCTTGTTGAATATTATCTCATATCAACTCACTTCTTTTTCAAAAGAATGTCCCTCTGAGCGCGGCTGTTTTAGACTATTGAAAGCGAAAACAGATTAGCGCGTGTTGGCAAAATATAAGCGTCAAACAAGGTTTGGCCCGGAATTCGAGATTTTTGCCCCCTTTTTCAGGTTGGGCGCAAAAGCCTTTCTTGATTTCCTCAAATGATGGATAATATGCTTATGTTGAACTATTCGCGTCTCAGGGGAAAGACTTTTTCGGTCGTCACTCTCGGCTGCAGGGTGAATCATTATGAGGCCGAGGCGCTCTCCGCCGCGATGGAGGCGAGAGGAGCCGTATTCATTACCGACCGCGCGGCCGAAGCCGATATAACGATAATCGTGACGTGTTCGGTGACGTCGGCGGCCGACGCGAAGAGCCGGAAAGTAGTGAGACGCGCGCGGCGGGCGAACCCCGGAGGAACGCTCGTGGCGTGCGGGTGCTGGGCGCAGGCCGTTACCGCCGGCGAGGCGGCCGGGGCCGGGGCGGATATATTGGTCGGCAACCGCGTCAAAAACGCTATACCGGATTTGCTCGACAAGTGGTACGAGACTCCTAAGTTTTCGGTGAAAAAGACCGACGTCACAAAAAGCGAGGAATGGGACGACATTTCGCTCGATCGCCCGCGAATATCGACCAGGGCTTTTATCAAGGTTCAGGATGGCTGCGACAGGCAGTGTTCCTACTGTGCCGTGCCGTCACTGAGGGGAAAGTGCGTATCCCGCCGCCTTGAGGACGTGGTGAGCGAGGTCGGGCGCGTCGCGTTATACGGCGCTAAAGAAATAGTTCTGACCGGGATTCAGCTTGGCGGCTACAGAGACGGAGATATTTCGCTCGCCGGTCTTGT
>JAITAT010000143.1 GCA_031283975.1 Synergistaceae bacterium | reverse complement strand
TTCATATTTTTATACGGCGGTCGTATTCAACCCGAACGACCTCTCGAACAATATGAAAAAATACGGCGGTTTCATTCTTGGCATCAGGCCGGGCAAGCCGACCACCGAGTACATTGAGCGCGTGATGAACAGGATCACGCTCGGAGGAGCCGTCGCTCTCGCGATGATACAGCTCATACCTACTTTCATCTCGCAGGCCATGAAAGTGGAGACGCTGGCTTTCGGAGGAACGGCCGTCATCATAGTAGTGGGCGTGGCGCTCGACACGATACACCAGGTGGAAGGCCAGATGCTGATGCGGCATTACGACGGCATCCTGAAGCGCCGGAACAAGAACCGGGGTCTCCTGTAAGCTTGCGGCCATGAGAATAATTCTGATAGGACCGCCCGGGGCGGGCAAAGGGACTCAGGCCGCCGCGATAAAGGGAAAATACGAGGTCGCGCATATCTCGACCGGAGATATGTTGCGGGAAAATGTGAGCGCGGGCACCGAACTCGGACTCGAGGCGAAGGGGTTTATGGACGCCGGTTCTCTCGTTCCGGACGAATTGATAATAAATATGATGCGAGGGCGGTTGAGTCAACCCGACGCGGCGGGCGGTTTTATGCTCGACGGCTTTCCTAGGACAGTGACCCAGGCGGAGGCCTTGGACGAACTCATGGATGAGATGTCCCTGGCGCTCGACGCGGTCGTTTTGCTCGATGTTCCCGACGAGACCGTGGTGGGCCGGCTTTCAAGCCGCAGGGTATGTTCGTCGTGCGGAGCTATTTATAACACAAAAGCGCATCCGACCAAAGCCGAGGGTATTTGCGACGTCTGCTCGGGCGGCGTGATACAGCGCGACGACGACAAGGAAGACGTCATACGCAACAGGCTGGCCGTTTATCACAGCAAGACGGCCCCGCTCGTGGAATATTACGACAAAACCGGAAGGCTTCACAGAGTCGGCGCGGCCGGAGCGGGCGACGCCGTCAGGAGATATCTGGAATCACTGAAGGACGTGAAATGATAACCTTCAAAAAGCCCGACGAAATTGACCGCATGAAACGCGCCGGAAAGATTGTCGCGGACATTCTCAGCGCGATGAAAGCCATGATTCGCCCCGGGATCGACACGATGTCCCTTTCCGACGAAGCCGACCGTATATTGGACAAGGAGTCCGCCGGCGCCTCGTTCAGAGGTTACAGGGTGTACGGCGTCCGGACGTCATTCCCCAGCGCGATATGCGTATCGATAAACGAGGAAGTGGTACACGGCATCCCGGACCGCGAGAGAATCCTCGAAGAGGGGGATATCGTCAGCATAGACGTCGGGGCGATAGTGAACGGTTATCACGGCGACGCCGCGTGTACTTACGCCGTGGGCGAAATTTCGGAAGAACGGGCGAGATTGCTGTCCGTCACGTACAGGGCGCTTCACATCGGAATGGAGCAGGTGATCCCGGGCCGGACCATAGGAGATATCGGGCACGCCATAGAGGAATGGGTTCTGGGGAACGGATGCGGTCTGGTCAGGGAATACTCCGGGCACGGCATCGGGAAAAAACTTCACGAGGCTCCGCAGGTTCCTAATTACGGCTCTCCCAGGTCGGGAGTGACCTTGAAACCGGGCATGACGTTCTGTATAGAGCCGATGGTGATGAATGGGCGTGAACGCGTAAAATCCCTGGAAAACGGCTGGACCATAGTGACGTGCGACAAATCCGACGCCGCCCATTTCGAACACGCCTTGCTCGTAAACGAAGACGGCGCGGAAATACTGACTCCATGGGAATGAGCCGTGAGAACAGAGCATTTTCCCCCGGCAGTCTGATTTTTGTAAAGCGAGGGCATCACGCGGGTTCCGTTTTTGCGGTAATTGGGACTAGTGAAAATTCTGAAGAAAATGCTAGAATCCTGATTGCCGACGGCAGGAAAATTTCCGCGCGGAGGCCGAAACGTAAGAATCCGCAGCACGTCCAAGCGACGGGAATCGAATCCGTCGAAATCGCGCGGCGGATTGCAGAGGGAAAATTTATAGACGATGGGTGGTTGGCTGCAATAGTCTCTCGTCTTGAAATTGAGATTCCGCGACTTATTCTCGAGGAGGTTGGTCGGTCCGTATGCCGAAAGACGATGTCATAGAGGTAAAGGGCAAAGTAGTCGAACCTCTGCCTAACGCGATGTTCAGAGTGGAGCTGGAAAACGGGCACAAGGTTCTGGCCCATGTGTCCGGAAAGATGAGAATGCATTTCATACGCATTCTGCCGGGTGACAGGGTTTTGATACAGCTCACCCCATACGATCTCACAAGAGGCAGAATAGTGTACAGGTATAAATGAGGGGGTTACGGTGATAATGAAAGTACGGCCGTCGGTCAAAACGATTTGCGAGTACTGCCGGATAATTAAAAGGCACGGAGTCATGCGGGTCATCTGCAGCAGGAACCCAAGACATAAGCAGCGTCAGGGCGCGAGGAGGTAGAGTATTATGGCGCGTATCGCAGGAGTGGATCTGCCGAGGGAAAAACGTATCGAAGTGGGGCTCACCTATATTTTTGGCATAGGACTTCCTACGTCGAAAAAAATATTGTCCGCTACCGGCATCAGCCCGGACACGAGAGTCAAAAACCTCACGGACGACGAAGCGCAGAAACTGCGCGCGGAGCTTGAAAATAATTATAAGGTCGAGGGCGACCTGCGCCGGGAAATCAGTATGAATATCAAACGTCTCATGGATATCGGCTGTTATCGCGGCCTTCGCCACCGCCTGGGGCTTCCGGTCCGCGGACAGCACACCAAGACGAACGCTCGTACCCGTAAAGGCCCGAAGCGCACCGTCGCGGGAAAGAAGAAAGTTACCAAGTAAACATCGGTTTTATGAATAACGAGGGGGAATAAACAGGTGGCAAAAAGAGTGCAGCGCAGGGGTAAAAAGAAGGAGAAGAAACACGTATCTTACGGCGTGGCTCACATTTACTCCACATTCAACAATACTATAGTCACCCTTACCGACAAGCAGGGCAACGCTTTGTCGTGGGCCTCGGGAGGCAATGTCGGCTTCAAGGGAACCAGGAAATCGACGCCGTACGCGGCGCAGATGTCGGCCGCCCAAGCCGCGAAAACCGCGCAAGATCACGGAGTGGTCGAGATAGATGTGGTTGTCAAAGGGCCGGGTCCCGGGCGTGAATCGGCTATACGCTCTCTTCAGGCGGCCGGTCTTCAGGTCAACGTTATAGAGGACGCCACCCCGATACCGCATAACGGTTGCCGTCCTCCGAAAAGACGCCGCGTGTAGTATTGTTTTTGGCCGATTAGTATATAGCATTGAAAGGTGGGGGGAATTTTGGATCACGCCCGCTATGAAATTATAGTCGAAGAAAGCACCGCTTCTTACGGCAGAATAGTCATAGAGCCGCTTGAGAGAGGTTATGGAGTCACGCTTGGAAACGCTTTACGGAGGGTTCTTTTGTCCTCGATATCGGGCGCCGCTATCACGGCGATCCGAATCGACGGCGTTTTACACGAGTTCACGACGGTCCCCGGCGTCAAAGAGGACATGATAGAGTTTCTTATGAATGTAAAACATGTGCCCGTTCGTTCGTTTTCTCAGGATTTCAGAATATTGCATCTCGATGTTGAGGGGCCGAAAACGGTCACGGCGGCCGACATACAGCCCGACAGCGAAGTGGAATTCCCGTCGCCCGACGCGCTTATATGTCATCTCGGCGAGG
>JAITAT010000111.1 GCA_031283975.1 Synergistaceae bacterium | reverse complement strand
GCTCAAACAGATAACAAAAAAAGGTTGACGCTCGATCAATTCCTTTTCGCTATTCCGCGTTCCTCGGGCGTGCCCGGAATCAGCGAATCGCATGTCAGCGCGCAGATGGCGGCGACAGCCATTGGGGTTTTCAAGACCGCCCAGACCGTACTGCCAAGAGATTCGCCCAAAAACGTCCCGACGAAAAGCGCCCTGTTGGGATCGACCCACGCGGGAAGCCCCTGCGACATGAGAAACGCGAAACCGACTATCATGACGTTCCGCTGGCTGCCGATATCGGCGCGCATGAGATTTTGGATGCCGAGCGCGCCTATTGTCCCGAAAAGGGTTATATACGCTCCTCCTATCACCGGGCTTGGCATGGTCGAAACGAGCGCCGCGAACTTTCCGATCAGGGACATCAATATCAGAATTACCGCCCCGATTCGCACCACGTAACGGCTCGCGACGCCCGTCAACCCTATGAGGCCGATGTTCTCGGTGTAGGAAGTGGTGCCTACGGAACCCACCATGCCGGATATGGCGCAGCAGAGACCTTCCGCGCCTATTCCGCGGTTCACCTGCAGCTCGCTCGGGTCGTCGATCCCGGCGGCAAACGCGCAGGAGTGATAGTCCCCTATGCTCTCTATCATAACGCAGAGAAAACCCGCGAGGATAGCCCCGACGGCGTCGAACCCAAATTTGGGAGCGCCCCACGGCATAAAGACCTTGAACCGAAACCAATCGGCTTCGGCCACCGTTTTGAGGTTGATGTAAGCCGAGTGCCCCTCGGGGAAAACGCCCGCCAGGGTGCCGGCAAGGCAAATGAGGTACGCTGCCGCGATGGCTCCGAGCACGGCGAAAATATTGAAGAAACGATTTTTACTGACAAGGCTGAAAAAGAACACGAGAACGACGACCAGAAGCGATATCGGCCAGTAGGCGGCCGCGTTTGAGGTAATGGCGGTCTGCGCGAGCGAAAATCCTATCGCCATTATCGTAGGGCCTATCACAACGGGCGTTATCACTTTGCGAATATACCCGACGAGACCGATGTAGCCTATTATCGAGAGAACGACCCCGCCTATTATGAGCGATCCGCCGACGTATTGCATTATCACATCCGGGCCCTGCGACGAATATATCCCCACTATGGTCATTATCGGAGGTATGAAACTGAAACTCGAACCCTGAACTATCGGCAGCCCCGAACCGAGTACCGGCCACGTCTGAATCAGCGTCGCCACTCCCATGCCGAAATATACGCATCCGAGAAACGTCGCGATCTGCTGAGGCGTCATGCCCATAGCCGGGCCGAATATCAGCGGCACCAGGGTGGTCGCCCCGAACAGCGTCAGCACATGCTGCGCTCCGGCAAGTATTGCCACCGGCAGCGCCGGTTTATCGTCTATTCCGAACAAAACTTTCTTATGTCCCATATAATACCATTCCTCCACTCTATCTCATTCATCTTCGGGGCGGATGATGCCGGGCAGGTTCGACAGTATCCAGCCGGCGGCGCGTCTGGCCTCGTTGAAGCCTTCATTGTCCAATTCGTTTTTATCATTGGAAATACAGGTTTGTGTTATATCGATGCGCCTGCGTTCGTGTATCCAGTCTCTGAAATCGATCAACAAACCCATATTTTTGAACGACAGAAACGTCTCATCAAAACGTGGAACGCCCCACAGCGCGCGTTTTGAAAGGATTCCGGACGACACCATCATCGACGTCGCGAGTTGGAGTCTTTGCTTGACCGCTCCGACTCTCTCCGTTCTGAGAAGTATTACCCTGTGCCCGGCCGTCACAGCCTCCGAAACCATATTCACGGAGTCGTCCGTTACAAATATTTCGTCACACGCGCCCAGAATGGCGGGAACGGGATTGAACGGATCAGAGGACGCGACAAGAAGAAATCTCGTGTTTTCACAACTCGACACCATCCTGCGGAGAGCGTTCTCGGCTTCGGGGGGCGTTCTGCGGCTGGTCGCGATGTAGAGATCCACCTCGCTTCTAGCGGCCTCGCGTAAGATTTTCCCGACCTGTTTTTGCATCCACTCCGCGGTAATTCGATAATTTTTGTCATTTCCGCCGACCAGTATTCCCCACCTGTGTTCGTGTTTCGGAGGAAATTCGCGCAGCAGCGACTCGCCGACGAAGCCAAGTTCCTCTCTCACTATCAGATTGGGCGCCCCGACAGTCGCCATGACGTTCTCCACGTCGCCGGGATAATCATGTTCCGGGACGATGGCAAAATGGAATGGATCCGTTCCCACTATACTTGGGGTCATTATCGTAGCGCATGCGCAACGCCAGATATACCCCAGCGCCAGATTGAAAAACGCCGGCATGGAACCGGCGGACAGAAGTAACAAAGACGAAGTCTGCCCTTCACGTATATCCCGCTCGAGCAGCAATTGCCCAAGCGCGCGAACCACACCCTCTCCTTTGGCGAGGGAAAGCCATTCCCGGGCTTCGTGACGATCGCCGTCAATAAGCTTGACAGCCGCTTTGCGAACCTTTCGGCGAATGACGCCCTTCAACTCGGGAAGTTCCATCTCCTGAATTTCCGCGCCGCTGCCCTTGGAAAGCCATGCCGCGACCCCCCTGCTCTGATTCACGTGCCCTCTTATCCCATCGCTGATTATCACGATCAGCCTGAGTTTTTTTTCATCGGACTCGTTGATATACAGGCGTGCCGTATGTTTAAGCCGCTGGCTCTCCCAAGCCGGTGTTCTTTTGACGGCGCCCTTTTTATCGAACATAACGTCTCACCGTCCCGGGAAAAATTATAACTCTTGCGGACTCATATTTACGATATTCCGGATTTCAATATTTCATGCAGGTGTACCATACCAACCGGTTTACCGCTTTCAACGGCTATCAGCACCGATATCTCTGATACTTCCATCATACGCACGGCTTCCGTCGCCAGTTTTTCGGGGGCGATGGTGCGGGGAGAACGTGTCATTCCTTCCTCCACGGGCAGTTCGATGGAGGATACTCCTCTGCGTTCCATGAGCCTGCGCAGATCGCCGTCGGTAAAAATTCCGCACAGTTTCCCTTCATCATCGACAACCGCGGTCGCGCCATAACCCTTGCTGGTTATCTCAAAAAGCGCCTCTTTGACCGGCGAGCCGACGCGCGTCTGGGGCATCGCTTCCCCGCTTCCCATTATGTCGCTGACCCTCAGCAGCATACGCCTTCCCAACATGCCTCCCGGATGGAATACCGCGAATTCCTCCGGGCAAAAACCGCGCAGTTTCGCGCAAATTCCGGCAAGAGCGTCGCCGACAGCCATCTGTACGGACGTGCTGGAAGTCGGAGCCAACCCCAGCGGATCGGCTTCCCTCTCCGCTCCGGCATCCAGCGCTATGTCGGAATTCAACGCGAGACTGGAGGACATTTTGCCCGTCATGCCTATCACCGGCGCGCCTATCCTTCTAAAATACGGCAGCAGGGACAGCACTTCTTCGGTCTCCCCGCTGTTGCTCATCAGAAGCCCGACGTCCTCCGGGCGAACCATGCCCAGATCCCCGTGCGAGGCCTCGGCGGCGTGGAGAAAGAAAGCCGGTACGCCGAGCGAAGCGAGCGTGGCCGCTATTTTGCGGCCGACGTGCCCCGACTTGCCGAGGCCGGAGACCACCACCCGCCCTCCGCACGACGCCACAAGGTGAGCGGCTCGAACCATTTCATCACCCATCCTCGAGGAAGCCGCCTCCAGCGCGCCGGCTTCCTCGGCCATTATCCCTCTGCCCATCGCGAGCAATTCGTCGTCGGTAACGCTTTTTGTCAAATTTCCCTCCAAGATATCACCCACTGTCATGCCGTTTCATCACTACAGCCAGTCCAATCCGGCAAAACCGGTCTTTCTCGACAATTTATCGAAAGCCTCAATCTGATCCAGTAAAGCGCGGACAGCGTGAAGCGGCACCATGTTTGGGCCGTCGCTCTTCGCTTCGTCGGGCGTCGGGTGTACTTCCAGGAATACGGAATCCACCCCTACCGCCAAAGCCGCCCGAACCAGGGGCAGGACGAACCTCCTGTCTCCGCCGCTCGAGCCGCCCAGCCCTCCCGGACTCTGAACGCTGTGCGTTGCGTCGAACATCACGGGCACGCCCAAACTCCTCATCAGAACGAGCGATCTGTAATCCACAACAAGCCTGTGATATCCGAACGAAGTTCCCCGCTCGCACAACACCACTCCGGCCGCGCCGGAATCCATGCATTTCTCCACAACGGAAGCCATGTCCTCGGGAGCCAGAAACTGCGCCTTCTTGACGTTTATCGGACGCCCCGTTTTCGACGCCTCCACGAGAAGATCGGTCTGGCGGCATAAAAACGCCGGGATTTGGAGCATATCGGCCACCTCCGCGACGCGTTCCGCTTGGAAAGGCTCATGAATATCGGTCAGTATCGGAACTTTGATCTCACGCTTGATTTCGGCCAGCCATTCGAGGCCCTTTTCTAGCCCCGGCCCCCTTTCACTTCTTATGGACGTCCTGTTCGCCTTGTCGAAGGACGCTTTGAAAATATACCCGAAGCCCCGCTCTTCGCAAGCGCGGGACAACTTCTCCGCCACTCCAGCGCCAAGTTCGGGGGACTCCAGCATACAAGGCCCGGCCGCTATTACAAGTCTGTCCCCTCCTATGCCAAGCGTATGCCCGCTCATTTTATTATTTTCACAAGTTTCATCACTTTGGAAGCCAGACGTTCGGGCATCTTCCATCCAATCTCATCCTCCTTCTCGAAACAGCGGACGTCATTTGTGACGGGCGGTATATCTTCATCTCCCCATATCTTATGAAG
>JAITAT010000107.1 GCA_031283975.1 Synergistaceae bacterium | reverse complement strand
GAGATGTAAAAATATTAAATTAGGAGAATAATTTCCATAATTCACTCCTATCATTATGATATCGGGGTCCTGACGCAGTATCGAACGCAGGGCGCTCGAGAAAGTCACTCCCGCCTTTTCATTCACCTGAACCTGCCCTATGCCGGGCACATCGTACTCTATGGGATCCTCGACCGTTATGATATTTACCTCGGGGCGCGTAAGCGCCTGAAGAATGGCGTACAGCGTCGTACTCTTGCCCGAACCCGTCGGCCCGGTGAGAAGTATCATGCCGTGCGGGGCGCGTATCAGGCGTTCGATCCTGCCGTATTCCTCAGCGGCCATGCCCAGCCCTTCGAGAGAAAGCAGGCCGCGCGCCTTGTCGAGCAGCCTCATCACTATGCGCTCTCCATGTCTGGTCGGCAGGGAACTGACCCTTATGTCCACGGCGCGATCGCCGAGAGTTATGCCTATACGGCCGTCCTGCGGCACGAATCGTTCCGCTATATCCATGTGCGCCATTACCTTGATTCTGCTGGTAACGGGAGACTGGTGCCCTTTTGTCAGCTCATACCTGTCTTTCAGCACTCCGTCGATTCTGTACCTCACAAGCAGCTTGTTCTCGAACGGTTCGAGGTGGATATCCGTAGCGCGTTCTTTTATAGCTTCGAGGAGTACGCCGTTTACGAGCTTTATGACCGGAGCGTCCACGGTGTCGCTCAACACTTCCTGGCGAGCCAGTTCGGAGAGGTCGTCCACGGATTCTATGGCGTTCAGCGTGTCCTGCGCCACGCCGCTTTTCAGGTCGTAAAGCGCCCGAATGACCGAGGCTATCTGATTTTGCGGCAATATTTCGAGTTTGGCCGCCTTTCCCGCGCTCATGGCGAGCAGTTGGGCGTCTATCATGGAAGACACTCCCGACGCCGCCACGACCAGCACGCCGTCCCGCGACTCTATCGGCAATATGCCTTTTTCGCGAAGCGCGTCGATACTGACTCCTTTTGGTATGAAACCGAGAACCGTTTCGGGGGAAGGCAGTTTAGTCACGCCGGCGGCACCGTCCATAAGTCCCCGTCTTATCGCCCGGATTTGTCCGCGCTGACATCTCCGCTTGTGAGGACTTCCCTCCGCAAGCGCATGATATCTTGGGAAACGCTTTCCTTCGACGTGGACTTCGTGAATTCATCGTAGTATTTCATAATGGTCTCGCGCTCTCCCAAACTCAAGCCGTCGCCGCCGGTAGTGACCTCTATTGTGACTCTGTTGGCATCTTCGGGGGTCTCAATTATGCTCGGGGTCAGAAAGACCATGAGGTCGATCTTCTCGCGCTGACGCTCATTCGACGTGAAAATATTTCCGATTATTGGAATGTATGAAATTCCGGGAACGCGATTTTTCAGCGTGCGCTCGACCTCCCGGATTAGTCCGCCCAGTATGATGGTCTCGTTGTTCGATACCATGACGTTCGTCTTTATAAGACGCTTGGAAGTCACCGGCGTAGTCACGCCGGGCGTGCTCAAGACGTCCTCTATCGTCTGTTCTATATCGAGGGCGACCAGATTGCCGCTCCTTATGTGCGGGGTGACTTTCAGGATAAGACCTGTGTCTTTATATTCATAACTGTTCTGCATAGCGGCGGGGTTCGAGACATCCGAGAGTTGGCCCTTGAGCTGCGGGATCACCTGCCCGACCTGGAGGGCGCTCTCCATGTTGTCCGTGCACATCAGGCGCGGCATCGACAGCACATTAATTGCGTTGTACTGATTGAGCATCTTGATATAAGCGTACACGATCCCCATTCCCTGTGTGTTCGTCGTAGTGACAGTGTTTCCTCTCGCGTCAGTATACACGTCCTCGGTGCGCGTCATTTCCGTGAACCACTCCATGAATTGAGCGGGCAACCCTGACGAGCCCAACTGCGCGCTGCCTCCGATGAGCAAATTATCGCTGGCGTCCCCGCCCCACGCCGACCAGTCGATGCCGGCGCTGTTGAGTTTCGTCAGGTTTATCTCGGCTATCAGACCGCGCAGCAATACCTGCTTGGGCTGGATGTCGAGTTCCTCTATTATATCTTTTATAGCCGCGTACTGCTCCTGAGTGGCCGTCAGTACCAGACTGTTCGTCGGCACGTCGGGAACCACGCTCGCCGCCATCGGAGGCGCCGCCTGCCCACCCTGCTGACCGCCCTGCTGCGCGGCGGCGCCGCGGCCCGAAACCTGGAGACGCGCCGCCACGGCCAGAATTTGTCCCAACTGCTCGGCCACGGAAGCCGCGTCGGCATTCTGAAGCCTGTATACGTGAAAATTTGACGACGCGGCCGGAACGTCGAGTTCGACGAGCAATTTTTCGGCTTCCTCGAGCGAAGCCTTTGTTCCCACCATGATTATTTTCCCGCTGCGTTCATCGCCTATCGCTATGAGGGAGGCGAGGCGGGACGTGGCTTCTTTGGCGAGAGCGTTGAGGTGCCCCTCCACGCTCCTGGCCGAAGCGTTGTTCAATTGTGTGACTTTTACGGTGCGTATGCTGTCGGGGACGTCGAGCGCTTTTATGATACTGACCGCGCGTTTCAGCAAAACCGCCCTGCCCGTCAGGAGTACAGCGGAGCCGCCGGATATCGGAATCATGTTCACGCCGGGAACGCCGAGTTTGATCGGGTCTATCACGTATCCCGCCCTGACGTACTGCAGAGGCGCTATCTGTACGACGAGCTGTTCGCCGGGTTCGAAGGACGCGCGCCCCGACACGACCTCGTTGTTCGTGGACGGCCCCGCGTTCCCAGGAACCACCTTAGAGTAACTACCCATGTTTTGCAGTGAAAGACCGTTCATTTCCAGGGCGGACAACATCACGAGGCGCGACTCCGAGATGGATACGGATTTGGGGGAAACCACGGAGACGCTTCCGCCCACGCCGGGGCTGACGATGATATTTTCGCCCAGCAATTCCGACATGAATCGAATGAACTGAATGATGTCGAGATCGCGGAAATTGAATTGTACTTTCCCGGAAGCTCTCATGGAACGGGCCGCCGTCACCAAATCCCGCTCGGCCTGTTCGGTATCCTGCTGACTCTGTTGAGCTTCGGCGGCAAAAGCGATATTCTCTCCCGTTACCGCATATATTGACAACATCAAAAAAATTAAACATAAAAGCTTTCGCATCATCTATTCCAACCCCCCAAGAGGACGAACAATT
>JAITAT010000030.1 GCA_031283975.1 Synergistaceae bacterium | reverse complement strand
CAATTCGCGCCTTCTCGGACTTTCCGAAGCCAGGACAAGGCGCGGCATATTTTTACGTTCCCATCATCGAATAGATGACGACCACGCAGCCAAGCGCTACGCAATACAGCGAAAACACCCACCATTTGGCGCCGGTGATAAGTCTTCGCAGTATGACGAGCGAGAGAAATCCGGATACAAAAGCGGCTATGGCGGCGTACAGCCACCCATCAGGCAGGGAATTCATGAATTCGGCGATCCCCCCGAGTTTTCTCGCCTCGAACAGAGACGCTCCGATTATCGCCGGAATGGAGAGTATAAAGGAGAAACGAAACGCCTCGTCCCTCGACAAGCCCAAGGCAAGGCCGGCCCAGATGGTCGAGCCGGATCGGGAGACACCCGGAAAGACGGCAACTCCCTGCGCGAGGCCGATAAACCACGCGTTTCTCATTCTGGCGCCGTCGTTTCCCTCGGTGATAAATTTCGAGGAGAGCAGCAGCGCCCCGGTCACGAGAAAATTCACCCCGAGCCACAGCATGTTCACCGACGCCTCTTCCGCAAAGGGACTCAGCAAAATCCCGACCGGGCCCGTGACGGCGACGCCCGCAATGACGGCCCACCCAACCCGCCACCCCGTCCAGCGCCGCGCGTTCGCGTTGAAAAAACCGTAACACCATTCAAAGAGAATGAGAACGATATCATTCAAAAAATATAAAAACACCGCCATAAGCGTTGCGATATGCAGAACCAGGTCAAATGACAGCGTCATCTCCCCGTAACCGGCGATCGCCTTGAACAACGCTAGATGGCCCGAACTGCTGACCGGCAGAAACTCCGTGACTCCTTGAATCAATCCTAACGACACTGCCGCGACATCCATTTACTTCACCGCCTGCCTGTGATGAACGGTCTGTATATCTTTCACTATGAGCGCTACGTTGTGCGCGTGATCCGCAACTCTTTCGAGGTTGCTCAAGATATCTATAAATACGACCGCGACGTCCGGCTGACATTTTCCGCTGTTGAGCCGTTCGATATGACGCGCGCGCAAAGTACGCTCCATTTTATCCGTTTTTTTCTCGAGGTCCAGTACTTCCTCCACCAATTTCGGCGTCTCCGCGTCCAGCGCCCTTACGCTTTTTTCGACGGCTTCTATCACCAAATCGAACATCTCGCGGCACTCCTGAGTGGCTTTGTGCGAAAACTCCAGCTTATTGTCGGCCATGAACTGAGCCATCTCTATGATATTTTCGCCGTGGTCGCCCATGCGCTCCATGTCGCTCACTCCGCTGACGCATGAGTTCAAAAGAAGCGACAGTTCGGGCGAATGAACTTTTTGCCCCACTTCGATGGCGTACATGATTATCTCGTGAGTAAGGTGATTTATCGTTTTTTCGGTCATGAACACATCGGGAATACCCTTCCAGTCGCGCTGTAGGATTATCCTGTAACAATCCTTGAGCATACCGAGAGCTATCTCCCCAAGCCTCACCATTTCCTTTCGAACCGCGTCGACTCCCGCCGCCGGAGAGACGTCTATAAGATTGACATCCAGAAATCGCGTATTTTGTCCGGCGGACGCGGGCCGGCCGTCGTCCGGGATCATCCTCTTGATGAGTTCCGTGTAAGGCGTTATGAACGGCATGAATACGACCGTGTTGAATATGTTGAACATGCTGTGCGAGTTCGCGACCTGACGGGCTATGTTGGACGACGTCATGATCACCAGGCTGGTATATTGAGGGAGCAGCAGCATAACCAAGCCGGCGCCTATTACGTTGAACATGACGTGCGCCGTAGCCGCCTGTTTCGCGGCTCTGTTTCCTCCCAGCGCGGCGAGTACCGCCGTGATCGTCGTCCCAATGTTGTCGCCGAGGATGATGGCTATGGAGGTTTCGAGCGAGAGGAGCCCCTGATACGCCATTACCATCGTCAGGCCGACGGTGGCGGAACTGGCCTGAATCGCCATCGTGACGAGCGCTCCCATCAAAAGACCGAGAAGGGGATTGTTGTTCATGTTGATGAAGAGATCCTGGCGCCCTTCGAGGAAACTCATGGCGTCCTGCATCATTCCCATACCGACGAAAAGGAGGGAAAAACCGACAAGACCGGCTCCGGCCTGTTTCTGTTTTGTGCTGCGTCCGGCAAGGGCGAGCGCCATGCCGATTATCGCGGCGATTATCGAATATTTTTGGATGTTGAAGGCCATAAACTGCGCCGTTATGGTGGTTCCTATGTTTGCCCCCATTATCACGCTGAACCCCTGGGCCAGAGTCATCAAACCGACGTGTACGAAGCTCACTATTATGACGGTTGTGGCGCTGCTGCTCTGTATTATCATGGTGACGACGGCGCCGGCCGTTACGCCGCGGACGGGAGTTCCGGTAAGGGAGGCCAGCAGACGGCGCATATTGTCTCCGGCGAGATTTTGCAGCGCGTCGCCCATGGTCTTGATGCCGAATATCAAAAGCGCCACGCCGCCCAGAAGTTTTAAAATATCCAAATTTTGAAGGAGCAAGCCCGTTTCACCTCTTCAGACCGAGATATCACCCGGGTTTCTTCGTATTTCCGGACCGTCTGGGACGTCCCGGTTTTCGCGTTCTTTTCGCGCCTTCCTGGGGCCTGGCTTCGCGACCCGTTCCTATCATGCTGATAAGGGGCATTATACCTGGATAGGCGCGATAATTTTTCCCTATGACATCCCTGACTTTTTTCCGTATCTCCGTCGCGAGAACCTCGCGATCCACGGCTCCCGCGCGCACATTTTCAAGCGCGCTCACCGCCGCCGCTTCGATGTCCGGGCGCATGTTCCCTCTGTCAAACCCGTAAACGCTCCCCCTGCTGTCTATCTGAAGTTCAGCCGCCAGCCTGTATTCGTCGTCTATGACGAGCGATATGGCGAGGATGCCGCTTTCCGACAACTCTTTGCGTTCGCGCAGAAGGCTTCCCTCGAATTCACCCAACATAACGCCATCTACCAGCACCGAGCCGGCGCTCACGCGCAAACCCGGTCTGGCGCCGCCGGACGGGTCAAGTTCGAGCGTGTCCCCATTTTGCAGGACAAATATATTGCGAGCCGGGATGCCCATCTCGGAGGCGAGTTGAGAATGCCGCATCAAGTGTCTGTATTCCCCGTGAACCGGCATGAAATATTTCGGTTTGACAAGGTTCAGCAATATCTTCTGTTCCTCGCGCGAAGCGTGCCCCGAAGCGTGAACCTCGGCGTCGCGCTCGTATATCACGTCACATCCGCATGCGAAAAGCCTGTTCACGGTGTTGCTCACCAGTTTCTCGTTGCCGGGAATAGGGGTGGCCGAGATGACGACTATGTCTTTCTCTCCAAGACGGATTTGCCTGTGCTCTCCCTTGCTCATGAGGACGAGACCAGAAAAAGGCTCGCCCTGGCTGCCGGTCGTCAAAACCACCATGCGATTCGGCGGAAGGCGTTCCGCATCCTGCGGCGTTATCAGCAGATCGGAGGAAACGTTTATATAGTCCAGTTTTCTGGCGAGTTCCACATACGATATCATGCTGCGCCCAACCAGCATCACCTTCCGGTTGAAACGGGCCGCTATCGTGAATACCTGCGACGCGCGGTAAAGGTTGCTCGCGAAGGCCGCTATGACTATCCTGTTATCCTTGTAACGGCGGAAGACATCCTCGAACGTGCGGCTGACAATGGATTCCGAAGCGGTAAAACCGGACCTCTCGCTGTTGGTCGAATCCGACAGAAGCAGTGTCACACCCTCTTTGCCGAGTTCGGCGAATGACGCGAGATCGGTTCCTTCGACCCCGCCTATCGGAGTTATGTCCAGCTTGAAATCGCCGCTGTGAAGCACAACGCCCAGAGGGGTTCTCACATATATCGCCAGGCTGTCCGGAATGGAATGGGATACCCGTATGAAACCGACCTCGAAACAACCAACCTTAACCGTTTCCCCCGGCTGAACGTTATTGTATGACGGCTTGTAGGGTGTCCTGGTATCGAGCATCCTGTGTTCCACAAGAGCCAGCGTCAGCGGAGCGCCGTATAGCGGAACACAAAGGCGGGGCAGAACCAGCGGTATGGCTCCTATGTGGTCCTCATGTCCGTGAGTGAGAAATATTCCCCTTATTTTATGCTTGTTGTCGATAAGATACTGGACATCCGGTATCACGAAATCTATCCCCAGCATCTCTTCCTCGGGAAATTTCAAACCGCAGTCGATTACTATGATATCATCGCCATATTCTATGGCCGTAAGGTTTTTCCCTATCTCGCCCATTCCGCCCAGCGGGATGACCCGCAAAACTGATTTCATCCGCGTTTTTGCCGCGGAACGGGGCCTTCTGCCTCTCATGGCGTTTGGCGGAGCGGTGCGGAAAACGGACGGCGGGCAAATTCTCCGACCGCCGCTAAACGCAGCCCCGCGGTTTCGGCATCAATTTTCGGCAATCGCACTACCTCTTATACCCTATTACATTCCGCAATAAATTTTTCCTCCACTGCTCGCCCGCGTCGTCCTCGACTCCTACCGGGGAGCCTCCGTCTATGACGCCTATTATACCCCGTCCCTGTTCGCTCTCCGCGATGATTATCTGCAAAGGGTTCGCCGTTGCGGCGAAAATGCCGCAAACTTCCTGCACCGCCTTTATGCGTCCCAGGACGTTGATGGGATAACCATTTTTTATGACTACGACAAACGAATGTCCTGCCCCTATTTTGAGCGCGTTTTCCACCGCGCAATCCGTCAATTCACTGTCGTTGCCGTCGCGCCTGACCAGTTTTTCGATGGACGCCTCGCAAAACGCTATTCCGAATTTCAGTGACGGGGAGGACGTCACAAGGGCTTCGAATATATCCTCGACCGTCTTTATGAAATGACTCTGTCCGACTATCACGTTGCACTCGTCCGGTATATCCAGCGTCTCGCAACTCAATTTCAATTCAGCCATATTTACCGCCTCCATTATAGTTTGCAATCCCCGCACGGAAAAGCCCCTCCTTCGTATATAGAGGGGCTCCGGTCAAAAGGATGATTCGATCTGATAATAGCGCGTCCGGCGTTATATATTAACTGCCGCTCGCGTTCTTCTTTTTCAGTTCCTGCACCACATCGTCGGTTATGTCGACTCCGCCGTAGAACAGAGCGGTTTTGTCGACCACCACCGTTATTTTTTTCACGGTGGCCACATTGCGAATCGCCAGGTCTATCTCTTTGAAAAGAGGCTGCATCAGCTTCTGTTCCTCCTCAGCGATTTCCTTGCGCATGGCCTGAAATATCTCGGCTTTTTTGTTGTTGTCCGATTCCTTGTCAATTTGAACCTTTGCCTCATTCTGTTTCTGATCCGCGATATTTTTTATCTGCTTCAGAGTCTGGTCATACTTGGGATGTTGAAACAAGACCTTCTGGGGGTCTATACCCCCCACTCTTTCATCATCGGCGGCGGACGCGATCGCGCACCCCAGTGACACCGCCGTTAAAGCCACAACAAGGGAACATATGATTTTTTTAGTTGCCGACATGCTGTTTGAACCTCCCTGAACATTATCGTTCCATCCGACTTTGGTCTATTTTACTACTTTTACGCTATGCGTCCAAGTATATTTACCTACAAAATTATTTTTCTAATCTAAAATGCATTTCATTTGAAAATTTAAAGCTGGTTTACCGTTAAATACTTGAAGTGTAAAGATTTAAGCCCCAAGGAGTACCGTTCCCTAAGATATCAAAACGACGAAAACATTTCATCGTCGAATCCGGAATTGTTATCTGCCTGCATATTTTTACGAAGCTGTATCTTCGGCATCTGCACAACTACCAATCCCGACTCGTCGACGTGATACTTTTCGCTGTCGTTTTCCACATTATACCCTATGACGGTGTTCGGGGGAATGACGTTGTGGGAATCCACTATGACGCGCCTCAACTTGCAGTTCTCACCTATCACGACGCCCTGCCCGACTATACATTCCTCCAGTACCGACCCGGGGTTTATTACGCAGTGCCGCGACAGAACGCAGCGATGAACCACAGCCCCCATAACCTGGCTCGCCTCGGCCCTGAGACATCCCTCGACCGAACTGCTCATGCCCTTGGCCGGATACGTAAAACCGGGCGGGTCAGAGAACGAGACCGTACGTATCGGCCATTGAGAATTGTAAAGCGTCAAAGCCGACGGGTGCTGCAGGAGATCCATGTGCGCCTCCCAATACGCCTTGAGAGAGCCGACGTCCTTCCAATAGGGCCTGTCGTTTCCGGGTATGACGTTTGTGGAAAAATCATATGCCATCATCCTGCATTTGCTGAAAAGGCAGGGAAAGATGTCGCGGCCGAAATCATGACTGCTCGACTGGTTTTTACTGTCGCTGAGTATGGCTTCTTCCAATATTTCTCTCGAGAATATATAGTTGCCCATCGAAACGTAGCTGTAACCGGGGTTCGATTTTATCTCCGGAGGATTCGCCGGTTTTTCGACGAAACCTTCTATCACTCCGTTCGCGTCAGCCGATATACAACCGAACCGGGACGCCTCGTTCACCGGTACCCTGTTCGCCGCTACCGTGATGTCGGCCTTATTGTCGTAGTGAAACTGGAGCATCTGGTCGATGTCCATTTTATAGATATGATCCGCGGCAAATATACAGACATAATCCGCGTTAAACATCGTGACCAGGTGAAGGTTTTGGTATATCGCGTCCGCCGTGCCCTCGTACCATCGCTCGTCGGT
>JAITAT010000252.1 GCA_031283975.1 Synergistaceae bacterium | reverse complement strand
AAAAATCATCAGCGTTCAGTATCCCGATCAAGTCCCCCGTCGCAAGTTTAACACCCTTGTTGAACGCATCGTAAATTCCGTTGTCCGACTCCGACACGACAGCCGAGATTCGTTCCCTGTACTTGCCGACTATATCAAGCGTGCCGTCCGTTGAGCCTCCGTCGATGATAATATACTCCAGATTCGGATATCCCTGATCCAGAACGCTGCGAATCGTCTGTTCGATTGTACCAGACGCGTCCAGGCAGGCGGTTATGACGGTTATTTTAGGCATATTATACCGTTAACACCCCATAAGACTTCTATGAGATTGCAATACTTCGGCTAAAGTCCCCAGATATCTCTCTCCTGAAAATTCATCCAATCTCTTACGGCCATTATTTATTTTCGATTCAACGATTTCCCCATTTTGCAAGAGCGTTTCGATTGTTTCGGCAAGGCTGCCTGGATTGCTCAAATCCATCAAAAACGCGGCATCCCCAACTTGTTCTCTCAAACCTGGAAGATCAGAATAGCAGACGGGACACCCCCAATAAAACGCCTCAAGGGGCGGAATGTTTGTCGGGCCAAAATATGTCGGCATAACCAGAGCGAGAGCATTCTTGTAAAAAAACACAACTTCATTCCTCGGAACAAAACCCAAAAAATGGCACCGCTCATAGACGCCTAATTCCTTGGCGCGCATTTCGATAAAACTCCTGTTTCCGTAGTCGTTGCCGACAAATACGGCCTCTATGGGACAATTTGCCTTAAAAACACTCATCGCTTCCAGTATATAAGAATGATTTTTATGCTTCCAAAACTGTGCCGGATAAAATATAAATGGTTTTTTTATTGAATATTTCTCACAAACATCAATATCCACCGCGTCCGGACACGCTGAATCGGCGGACTCAAACGGGAAGAAACGGGCGATATATATCCTCTCCAAATCGACTCCATAGCGGCGTGCCATCTTCTCTTTGCTTGATTCCGCGTCGACAAATACGGCTGCCGCTTTTGTCAGGACATTTCTATACAGAAATTCCCTGCTCTCAAATTCGAGGTTATTGCGCACCTCCGGAAATTCGACCCAATCCCTGTGACACTGGTCCCAGATCGTAATGACGTAATTGTGTCTCCTCAAACCCATCGCGTAGTGCGAAGGGGTTAAAAAGTAGACCAAATCAATTTTATGCAGCGTCAGTAGGTCGTCTATATATCCTTGAAACGGCGTCAACAAACCCAGGGATATCTTTAATAATTTCCTGATTCCCCTGTGAAGCAAGCGGCGAAACGTCTGCTTGATGAGAATGTTCTTCAATCCGAGTTGATTTAAGAATTCATGGTTCTTTTTGCTGAAAACAAAAAAAACGTATTCCACCCCGTCGAGCGGATGTTTCACAATATAGTCGACTACGGAATACGCCTGCTGGAAGCCTCCGCCGACGTTAATGTCCTGTTCCAAAAACACGGCGACCCTCATTCGTCAAACCTCATTTTGATTCCCTGGGAACATTCAGTACCTTGACGACGCTCCATGTGCCGGCGCTGGCTTCCCCGCCCAACCACGCCTCGGTATCCATGACAGCCATGCCGGCCAAATTGCCGAACATCAAAAGCTCCGGCTCGAAAAAATACCTCATATTATGAGTCTCGCGCAGTTCTTTCACACTTCCGCCGCGCTTGTCCCTGATAAACGCGGTGTAATTCACCGAGACCATGTTTTTCGCAAAATCCATAACAGGAACCGCCACTCTGGAGACCTTGATTTCATCGTCCTCCACCTCTTTGAACCTCGTCTCCGGACGTTGCGTCAACACCGCGGGACCGTACCAAAAATCAAAAACAGCGACGCCTCCGTCGGCCAGATGCTCCTTCATGGTCGCCAGAACATCCGAAACATCCTCATTCGACGACTGATAGCTCATAACGTGAAAAAGCGCCGCCACTACGTCGAATTTCTCACCGAGACGGACGTTTCTGGCGTCCCCGAGGGACAGTTCTATGTTGGCGTTCTGAATATCCCGCGCCTCCCGCAGCATATCGGCGCTCATATCGACGCCATGAACGCGGTAGCCCATAGCCGCGAACTCCGCCGTATAACGGCCGGTACCGCAGCCAAGTTCCAACATAGTCGCGGCGTTTGGAACGTATCGCCTTACTATTGAATCGACATATCTCGCCTCTCCCGCGTAGTCCTTATCCCTGTACAATAAATTATAATATCTGCTGTAATCGCCAAATCGCGGCATCATATATTCTCCAACACGGACTTCACTTGCCCGGCCGCGTATTCCATCTGCTCATCGGTGAGCGCTACACCGCTCGGGATATAAAATCCTCTCCGCGCTATTCTCTCGGACTCGGAATACCTCTCGCCCCTGAACAATCCCTTTTCGAGCAAGACCGGCTGTTCGTGCATCGGCCAAAAGAACGGGCGCGTCCCAACGCCGGCGTCGCCGAGACGCCGGGAGAACTCGCGCGCGTCGATGGGTATTTCATCCCCAAGGACGAGGCCGAAAACCCAGTATATATTCTCCGCGTATTCGGTTTTGCGAAGGGGCAGTTCCAGACCCGTCACCCCGCCCAGCAGCTCCTGATATTTTTCCCCCATGCGTCTTTTTTTCCTCACGGTCGCGTCCAGTTTCTCCAATTGGGCCACTCCGAGCGCCGCTTGAAGGTTCGACATCCTGAAGTTATACCCGAGTTCCCTGTGGAAAAACCTTTGTTCCGGGACAAAGCACAGATTTCGCAGAGAGCGGCAGCGGCCGGCCAGGTTATCATCGTCGCACAAAATCATGCCTCCCTCGCCCGTGGTCACATGCTTGTTCGGATAAAAGCTGAAACAGCTCACGTCACCCCACGAACCGCACGGACGCCCATGACTTTTCTGTCCTATGGCCTCCGCCGCGTCCTCTATGATCCTAAGCCCGTGTTTTTGAGCTATCCGTGTTACCGCTTGCATATCCGAGGATAGGCCGTATATATGCACTGCCATTATGGCTCGCGTGTCGGACGTGATCTTGGATTCGATCTGACCGACGTCCATGTTCCACGTCCTGTCGCAATCGACCAGAACGGGAACACATCCGGCCCTCAATACGGCGGACGCGCAGGATATGATGGTGAACGCGGGCATGATGACCTCCGCGCCCTCCGGCAAAGCGAGCGCTTGCAAGGCCGCGTCGAGTGCGACGCTGCCGTTGCTCACCGCTATCCCGTGCTTGCGCCCGCAGACGCGGGCCATCTCATGTTCAAAGCGCTCCTCAAACGGCCCTTCCGAGGAAATCCACCCCGTATCAACGCATTCGGCGAGATATTTTTTTTCGTTGCCCCGCAGATCTGGCTCGTTGACCGCGACTTTCATCATATCTTCCGCTCTTTCTCAACGCGCTTACACAATATCGGGCCGAGACCATCGAACCTCGTCTTGTCGGCGTCCCCGGCATACGGCCCCTGCTTGACCTCGATCATCTCCACTTCCTCTATCACCTCGAAACCATGCCCGCCCTCCGCTAAGAGTATCACGTCCCCCTGCGCGAGTTCCCGGCTTTCCAAATAATTCCGTTCCCTGTCGTAAAAATCCACGCGCAGACGCCCGCGCCGTATAAAAAGAACCTCAAGCGTGTAATGAACCTCGCGCGGGACAGGGTTATGAACATGGGCGTCTATTATCCTGCCGGCGGGGTGGCGCATATACGCCAACTGCTGCGAGAAGTCGTTCGGCGTGAAAAAATTCACGCCGTCGGCCGTGAATGACGACCTTATTATCATCGCGTATGTGACCGCATCAAAAGAAACTATCTCAAAAGATTCACCTGGCATGATTACCAACTTTCTTTGAACATATTCTATA
>JAITAT010000076.1 GCA_031283975.1 Synergistaceae bacterium | reverse complement strand
ATTTTGCCGCAAAACGCGCACGCTATGACAAGCCGAGAAAAATCCCCGCCCGCCATCCATCGCCGAATGGATTCCGCAAATGAAATTAAGTTGCGTTACCATTTGAAAACCCCGAGGAGAATGGTATAATTGCCGGGCATTCGATCTTTTTAACCATAACTTATTCGGACAGAGGTTTTATAGAAACTGCCGCCGGTACGTTGCGGGCGAACGCGGTTTCGCCGTCGGTTTGTCGTATTTTATACCCGGGAAGGAGGTTGAAGCTTGCGTATCTTACGGGCCGATATGAATCTGCCGCTGAAAATATCCGGGATGGATATAACTTGAGACAATAAGGGGTGAATGTTGTGAAGAAACCTGATTTACTTGGAAAATATCAACTGTTCATTAACGGGAAGTGGAAGGATGCGTCGGACGGAGGGACGTTTAAAACGACGTGCCCGGCCAACGGCGAGGAGCTGGCCGTCTGTTCGGAGGCTACCAAATCAGACGTCGACGAGGCTGTGGAAGCCGCGTGGGCGGCGTTTAAAACCTGGAAGAACGTGGAACCCATCGAGAGAGCGGCGATTTTGACGAAGATAGCCGATATCATCGACGCAAACGCGGAACACCTCGCCCTGACGGAATCCCTGGACAACGGCAAACCGATCCGCGAGACGCTCAATATAGACATTCCTTTCAGCGCGGATCACTTCCGCTACTTCGCCGGCGCGGTGCGCGCGGAGGAGGGGAGCGCCTCGCTGCTGGACAACAACACTCTCTCCCTTATCCTGCGCGAACCCATAGGCGTCGTCGGCCAGATAGTTCCGTGGAACTTCCCCTTCCTGATGGCCGCGTGGAAACTCGCTCCCGTCCTCGCGGCGGGGTGCTGCACCGTTTTCAAGCCGTCCAGCTATACCTCCCTGTCGGTGCTTGAATTGGCCAGGCTGATAGGCGACGTGCTGCCTAAAGGCGTGTTCAACGTGGTCACAGGGAAGGGTTCCAAGTCGGGACAGTATATTCTGGATCATCCCGGTTTCCGCAAACTGGCCTTTACGGGCTCGACCGAGATAGGGAACAGCGTGGCCGCGGCGGCGGCGGCGAAACTGATACCGTCCACGCTCGAACTGGGCGGAAAATCAGCCAATATCTACTTCCCCGACTGCAAATGGGATATGGCTCTAGACGGTTTGCAGCTAGGCATACTCTTCAACCAGGGGCAGGTCTGCTGCGCTGGGTCGCGCGTGTTCGTTCACGAGGATATATACGATAAATTTTTGAAGGACGCGGTCAAGGCGTTTGAGAAGATCAAGGTCGGTATGCCTTGGGATCCGGAAACGCAGATGGGCTCCCAAATTTACGAGGCCCATTTGAAAGACATAATAAGCTGCGTGGAGGAAGGCAAAAAGGAGGGCGCGAAGGTCGCCTGCGGCGGCGAGCGCTACAAGGAAGGGGAACTCGCCAAGGGCTGCTTCATGAAGCCGACCCTTCTCGTGGACGTGAACAATAAAATGAAGGTGGCTCAGGAGGAGATATTCGGCCCCGTCGCGGTTGTGATCAAGTTCAAGACCGAGGAAGAGGTCATCGAAATGGCCAACGACAATATTTACGGCCTCGGCGGAGCGGTGTGGACCCGCGATATCAACCGCGCGATGCGCGTGTGCCGCGGTATAGAGACGGGCCGTATGTGGGTCAATACGTACAACAGCATACCGGCGGGCGCTCCCTTTGGCGGGTACAAAGCCTCGGGCATCGGCAGGGAGACGCACAAAGTCATTCTGGAACACTACACGCAGATGAAGAATATAATGATCAATCTCTCGGAGGCGCCGTCAGGCTTCTATCCCGAGAAATAGCGAATTTTCCGGAAAACCGGCCGCGGGGCGCCATCCCCGCGGCTTTGTTTTCCGGCATGTTTTTTGTATCCTTCACGCACGTTTCTCGAAATCCTTTATCGGGCCGTTACGGCAGCTATCTCAGTAAATCTCTTCGAGCCGTGTCACCGTTCGATTATATTCTCAATGCGCGCGCGAATATGCCGTAACCGTTTGGAGATATTGTTGTATAATCGGCATTGGATCGATAAACATATCTTAAATTGTGCTGCGCGTTTCGAAGGGGCGATATTTTATTTATGAAAAAAATTACTTGCGCCGTTTTGGGAATTATACTGATACTCGCGACGAGCGGAGCGGTCTTTGGGTGGGATGCCGAAGGCGTCATATACGGGACGGATGTCGAGTATTCGGGTCTTGCGGTTTCCAAGAACGGCGTCTCCGTAAAATTGACCAACACATCGAATACGGACGTAAAAGTATCCTTGAAACTGACGTTCTACGACAAGAACGGCAGTTCGCTCGGGTATTCCATTTTCGGCCTTCGCGAGATTCAGGCGGATTTTTACGCGGATATCTCCGGTAATTACCTGAACGGCAAATGGAAGGAATGCAGGGACGCGGCGCGGATGGAATTTGTGAAAATGACTTACGAACCTATCTATTATTGATATCCGTCAAAATTCAGGAGACCCGATCCTATGAAAAACATGCGAAAAGACACCGAGACGACAAAAAAACCTTATCCCGATATCGACGCCATAACTGATGAAATAATGGGAAAATCGGGCCGGCGGCCGCGCAATATACCGCTTACCGCCGCTGAAATGCCCTCCCTGCCGGAATTGAAGAAACTGATGGATCTGCTGCGCTCGGTCTTTTTCCCCGGTTTTTTCGGAGTGAGCGGGCTTGCGGAACATTCCGCGAGGCGCCGTATGGCTTCCGAACTCGATAACATTTTCAGGCTGCTGGCGGAACAGATACGCCGCGGAATTTGTTTTTCATGCTTGGATGAAAGCGGCGGGGCGAGTGAAATTTATGAGCGTTGCGAGGATATGGCGTTCGGCATGGCCAACGATTTCATAACGCGCGCGCCGCTTATCCGCGATCTGCTGGACAGCGATGTGCTCGCCGCATACGAGGGCGATCCCGCCGCCAAGAGCAAGGCGGAAACGATCTTCTGCTATCCGTCGATACACACTATGACCAACCACAGGGTTGCGCATGAATTGTACAAGCTGTCCGTACCCGTGATACCTCGAATAATAAGCGAAATGGCTCATTCCGGCACAGGGATAGACATACATCCCGGAGCCGGTATAGGGGAGGAATTTTTCATAGACCACGGAACCGGCGTGGTGATAGGCGAAACGGCCATAATAGGTAATCGCTGCCGTATCTATCAGGGCGTCACTCTCGGCGCGCTGTCTTTCCCGAAGGATGAGGGCGGAAACCCAATAAAGGGTCTTCCGAGACACCCGGTTCTGGGCGACAGGATCACGGTGTATGCCGGAGCCACCATACGTGGGCGTGTCAACATAGGTTCCGATTCGATAATCGGAGGCAACGTCTGGATAACAAGCGACGTTCCCCCCGGTTCGCGCATAGTCCCTCCGAGATCG
>JAITAT010000043.1 GCA_031283975.1 Synergistaceae bacterium | reverse complement strand
ACGGGAGTGATTTGATTGGAATTTCTGAAACGTGCGCGCCGCCGTCCGAGCGAATCTATTGCCGAACTGCGCGGCGTTGTCGCCGATATAATAGGCGATGTGCGCGCCGAGGGCGACGCCGCGCTTTTCCGGTATAACGAAAAATTCGACGGAGCGGCGCGGCGCGCGCTTCGTCTCTCGCGCGCGGAGATAGAACGCGCGCTTCGCGCGGTTTCCGAAGATGAGATCGGGGACATGAAACGTGCCGCGAAAAATATCCGGGATTTCGCGCAAGCTCAGTTCGATGAGGCTTGCCGCCCTCTGTCGTTTTCCCCTGCGCCCGGCGTGACTCTGGGCCATCGGGCCATCCCAGTCCGCGCCTGCTGCTGTTATGTGCCGGGCGGCAATTACCCTCTTTACTCGACGGCGCTAATGCTGGCGGTTCCGGCCAAAGTCGCCGGAGTGCCGCGGGTCGCGGCGTGTTCGCCGCCGGTGAAGGGCACGTCCGAGATTCACCCTAAGACCGTTGCGGCCATGGAATTAGCCGGTGTGGATGAAATTTACGCGGTCGGCGGGGCTCAGGCCATCGCGGCGTTCTCTTACGGAACCGCCCAGATAGCTCCGGTCGACTTGATAGCAGGTCCGGGAAACGCTTACGTCTCCGAGGCCAAACGTCAGTGTTACGGTCAGGTGGGAATAGATTTCGTGGCGGGGCCGAGCGAGGTGCTGATAATCGCAGATAGGACCGCGGATCCGGACGTCGTGGCCGCGGATATACTTGCCCAGAGCGAACACGACAGGCTCGCGAGCGGCATTTTAGTGACCACGAGCCGGGATCTGGGCGAGTCGGTAATATCCTCCGTGGAGCGCCAACTTTCCTCCCTTGAAACCGCCGAGGTCGCGAGGGCCTCGTGGGAGGACTTCGGCGAGGTCATTATCGCCGCGTCGATGGAGGAAGCCGCCGATACAGCCAACGAACGCGCGCCGGAACATCTGGAAGTACAGACGGAAGATTGCGAGGCGGTCGCGGAGAAGCTTTACAATTACGGATCCTTGTTTCTGGGCGCTTTTTCGGCGGAGGTGTTCGGCGACTACGCGTCGGGAACCAATCATACGCTGCCTACAATGGGCGCCGCGCGTTACGCCGGAGGAGTATGGGCGGGAACGTTCCTCAAAATCTGCACGAGCCAGAAACTCGACAGAGCCGCGATGAACGCCATGGCGCCGCTCGTTTCCAGAATGGCGGCGGGGGAAGGGCTTGCCGCGCACGCCAGGGCCGCCGGGCTGAGAATGGAAAAATGGGGGTTGTAACAGCCTGACGCTATACCTGCGACGACCACAGTCTTCCTAGCGACTCCAGAACCTTGTGGCGGATTCCTCTGTTCTCCCACGTTGAAAGGACGCATTCCTCGGATTCGTCCAGGTCTTTCAAAAAATGTCCGGCCATCAGAGAACAGATTTTCGAGTCATAGATGAAAGCCTGGAGTTCGAAATTTATGTCGAGACTCCTGTTGTCGAGGTTGGCCGTGCCGACTGAAGCTATTTCCTCGTCCATGACGAGCGTCTTGGCGTGTAAAAAACCTTTTTTGTAAAACCATATCCGCACGCCGGCCCGAAGGAGGTCCTCCACGTTTGAGAAGCTGGCCCAATGCGAGAGAAAGTGATCGCTCTTGCGTGGGATCAGCAGGCGAACGTCGACCCCGGAGAGAGCGGCGGTTCTGAGAGCTTCCTGTATGGCGTCGCCCGGTATCATGTAGGGGGTCGTTATCCATATTCTGCTCCGCGCCCCGGATATCATCGCGAAATACATCTGTCTTATTGAGCGCCACGCCGAACCGCCGCTCGGCACAATCTGGAGCGGGAGGATTGGAAGGTCGGCGCGCGCGGCTCCGGGCGCCGAAAATTCCACGTCCGCCGCGGACAGCTTCTCTCCGGAGCTGATGTTCCAGTCCGACAGGAATATTTCGTTCAGCGCCCGCACGGCTTCCCCCGTGAAAATGACGTGAGTGTCGCGCCAGTATCCCAGCGGTCCCTCGCCGAGATATTCAATTCCGACGTTCATGCCTCCCGTTAACGCGACCTCGCCGTCTATCACTATTATCTTGCGGTGGTTGCGATAGTTCAGCCTGCTGTGAAAAAACGGGAAAGAGACCGGCATGAAAGTATGAAACAGGACGCCCGCGTCTTGAAGCCCGCGTGTCAAGTCTCTGCCGAGTTTCCAGCTTCCGACGCCGTCGACGGTCATCCTCACTTTCACGCCCGCTCTCGATCTCTCCGCCAGTATCTCTGATATCTCCCTGCCGAGCCTGTCGTCCTCGAAAATGTAATATTCGATGTTGATATATCTGGACGCGCGTTTCAGTTCGCGCCTGACGGCCTCGAAAGCCTTTCCGCCGTCGACGAACAGTTCCGCCGAGTTGCGCACGCAAATAGGGGCGGACGAACTTCTGTACGCCAGAGTTGACATCTTCACTGCATGTTCCGACGGCATTCCCAAATCAATATCCTCCGTGCCGGGATACGTGCGCGCCGGTATGAACAGCTTGCGCATACGCACCCGCTTCATATCGGGTCCTAACAGGAGATAGAGGATGATACCGACGACCGGAAGAAAGATCAATGTCATAAGCCACAAGATGGTCCGGTCCGGGTTGCGTTCCTCGAAAAAAACGAGAACAGCGATGAACAGCACGTAGACCGTCAGAATATGAGGAAGATAGCGTGCCGCCAATACCGCCAGAGCGCGGGCATACGCCGCTGGATTCCCCTTTTCGCTCCCGTCGAGGATTACGCTCGTGAGATAGGGAATCAGCCCGAGCAAAAAAAACGCCCCGGCAAGGTAAAGTTTTTTCCACCGCGATCTGACGTATTTCATGAGACGATTCTAACATGGAGCTGGTTCATGAAACTGTCCCGCCGTAAAAATTATTTCGCGATCCCGCGCTATCAACTCTCGTTATATTTTATCCGGCGAGGTGGTAAAATGAAGCGAAGATACCGAGTTATATTTTTGGAGGATGGTTCGTATGCCGCGCGCTCGCGCGTCTTATAATGATTATAACGGAAACGGCTGTTCTAAAGAAGGTAAAATATTATACAAGAGGCGGAGGAAAATGCGCGTCGCCGGCGGAGTCGGCTTGTTTGCGATCTTGCCGGGCGTATTTATGGCGCTCGCCGCGTCCGTTTGGTGGTCCTCGCTGGAATTGACGGCGGATGAAATGACCCCTGCGGTTTCCGAGAGAAAAATGTCCGGGTCTCCGGACGCCCTCGCGGCTTCGTCATCCGACCCGTGGAGTGGATATTTCATATATCTTCCAAAGAATGAATATCTGCCCGCTGAAATTATAACGGCAAATATCTCGTCCGTGCCGTCCGATATGCTGAACGATAACGCCTCCGTCGTCATCCGCGGGATCGGCGCTCCGAACGGAGAGTTCATCTCGAGGGAACTCGTGTACAAAAGGGACAGTTCCGTGCGGATGCGCGCTCCTTTGAATCCGGGCGATTACGAGATGGTCGGATACGACAACGGAACCATATTGAACGAAGCCGCGGCTGTGGTCAGGGCGCCGTTTTCCGTGGCGGCGATTTCGGACGGAGCGTATTCCGTGACGCTCGACAAAAGCAGCTATCATCCGTCCGAACAGATGTCTGTATTCGCGTCCGGAGTGCCCAGGGATATGATAAAAGACAACGCGATGGTTGGAATATTCAAACGCGGCGCTACTTCGAAGGAATACATGCTTTACGAATATATAAAAAGAAAGGATGAAAAAATCACGATGCACGCTCCATTCGAGCCCGGTGATTACGAACTCAGAGGTTTTTCCAACGGGTTCGCTCTGTCCGAATTCACCATGACTGCCATGGTACCGTTCAAAGTCGAAGGGAGCGCCCTCGGGGTTTATAACGCTGTTCCCGCCAAGCAAGACTACGCGCCGGGCGAGGAAATGACGGTCAGCGTAAACGGCGTTCCGAAATATATGCTTGACGACGGCGCTATACTCGGAATTTCCGAGAGAGACGCTAAACCCGGCGAGTTTGTGGCGTACAAATATATAGTGGCGGGCAGAGGTTCTTACGCGTTTGACGCCCCATCGTCGGCAGGCGAGTATGAGATAAGGGGTTATACCAACAAGTATTTTCTGGCCGATTCGACTCTCGCGTCCAGAAATGTTTTCAGGGTAATCGATTGACGATCCGATGAAAATTTCCCCTGTCAACCTTCAGGCGATAATCGCGATCGGTTTTTTCATAGCCGCCATAGGAGTATCGCGCGCCGTCGTAAATATATACTCCGATAAATGGAAATCTACCGGGGTCATGACGGTCTATCTTCGGGCTCTGTTGGGGTTTCTCCTCGCCGGGGCGATAGTGCTGGGCTATTACTCGTTCGCGGGAATAGACGTCATTTCGGGACGCTGGTAATAACCACGGAATGAGGGTGTTCGATCTCATGACTTACTGCTTACGCAAGATAATGATGACAGTGATGATAGGGGCGCTTGCGGTTTCGGCCGTCGCGGATATACCCGTGAAATCGGGAGAGGCTGCCGAACTGTCGCAGCCCTATGTCGACAGGGAAGCGTCGGAAAACGCGTTTCTTGACGCATATCATTATTTTATGCAAAACAGACTCTGGAACTCCATTGATAAACTTGCGGAATCCATCGGCGAGAACGTCTATTTCGTCGACGCGTATTACCTGAGAAGTCTCGCCCTTCGCCGCATCGGGCGCTATACCGACGCGATAGACGCCATGTCGCAGTATCTCGAAGTCAGGCGCGACGATTATAGAGGACGGATTATTCTCGAAACTATGGAGTCGGAATGGGCCGTGATAAAAAAATCCGTATCGGCCGAAGCCGAATTACCGACTCTATCCTTCAATTCAATGACACTAAATTCTTTTACGGGCATACCCGTATACAGCCCCCTGTCGGTAAAAGGCATGGCCGGGCTCGGAAAGATATCCTCAACCGAAGGTCGTTTACTGGTATGCGACACTCTTGGCGGCAAGGTATGGGTATTCGGCTCCGGCAAAAGCGCTCCGGACGGGCTGGATGCGGTTCGACCCGCGGTTGTCGTGCCACTCTCGCCGTACGAGGCATTTCTCTTTCAGGAGGACGGAACGGTTTA
>JAITAT010000011.1 GCA_031283975.1 Synergistaceae bacterium | reverse complement strand
GCTACCTGCTCCGTTATTCCGACGACAAGAGGCAAGGCAGCCCCAAGCATCTCTCGTGGCTCGATATTCAGGAGGTGCGAAGGCAGTGGGACAGTGTGAGAGAGACGGGGCGAACGGAGGGAATTGATTTTGGCGGATAAAGACGACAGGAATTTTCCAGGACATATCGGCATAATCATGGATGGGAACGGGCGCTGGGCGGAAAAACGCGGTCTCGCCCGAATTATAGGGCACCGCGCCGGCATGAAAGCCGTTGAGGAAATAGTGGATCGCGCGTCCGGTCTCGGAATAAAATATCTGTCTCTCTACGCGTTCTCGACGGAAAATTGGAGAAGAACACCGATAGAGATAGATGGATTGCGGGAACTTTTTCGTATTTACCTTATGAACAAGGTCGAAAAAATGCGCTCGCGCGGCGTCAGGATACGTTTCGCGGGGCGCGTAGACGCATTCGGCCCCGATATTACGAAATCCGCCCGGGACGCGGAGGAATATACGAAAAACAACGCGAAGCTGACGGTTGTTTTCTGCGTCAATTACGGCGGGCGTCAGGAAATCGTGGACGCAGTCAACAATTTGCTGTCGGAGCGAGTGGAAGGTCCCGTAACCGAAGAAGCCCTGAGATCCCGGATGTACCTGCCCGACGTACCCGACCCCGATCTGCTCATCAGAACGGGCGGCGAGTTGAGAATGAGCAACTTCCTGCTGTGGGAAAGCGCGTACAGCGAATATTATTTTACTGATATGTATTGGCCCGACTTCAACGGTGAGGAACTTGAGAAAGCCGTTCTGGACTACTCGCGGAGGGAACGTCGTTATGGCGTTGCATAAGCCCCCGGCCGGCGCCAGGATAAAAGAAGAGGACGCGCCGTCTGACAAAAAAGATCTTTTGAGACGAATAGCGAGCGGTGCCGCTATATTTGCCTGCGTCGTTTCCGGCATACTGATGGGCGGATGGGCGTGGAACATAGTCGTATCCCTCATAGCGCTATGTTCCTTGTGGGAACTCTATAAAATGATGTATACAAAATACAGACTGTCGCGAGGCTGGGGCTTAGCGGGCGGCGCATTGATGCTCGCCGCCGTTTCGACGGGTTTCAGTTATGCCGTCATAATTTCCATAATGACTATCGTGGCGCTGCTGGTTCTTTTCACCGAGATAATCCGCAGACAGGCGACCGGACACAGCTATGCGCTGTGGAATATGGGCGGAACCCTGTCCGGTCTCGTATATATTATCCTTCCGTGGAGTTTTTTGATACTTCTGCGTTCTCATCCTCACGGGGCGCAATATCTGCTCACGATATTCTTCTGCACCTGGAGCTGCGATGTCGCGGCGTATCTTGTAGGTTCCACATTCGGTGAATCTCCGCTCTGCGATAAAGTAAGCCCGGCTAAGAGTTGGGAAGGTTTTTGGGGAGGCATAGCCGCGAGCGTGATATGCGTCTCCATTTTGATAGTCCTTTTCGAGATGGCGCCTTTCCCCCTAGTGCTGCTGGGCGCTCTGTGCGGGGTGGCCGGACAGCTTGGGGATCTCGCGGAATCGGTCTTGAAACGCGAGGCGAAAGTAAAAGACGCCGGGAATCTGATACCGGGGCACGGAGGTTTTCTAGATCGTTTCGACAGCATTCTCATAAACGCGACCCTGACATTTTTCATCATCGAGGTAATCAGTTGATCCCAGCCGGCAGAACCATAGGGATCGCCGTGATAGGGGCCACCGGAAGCGTCGGCCGGGCGGTTCTCGATATCTGCGCGCGATTCCCGGAGCGTTTCAGGATAATGGCTCTGGCGGCCCGTTCAAACGCTGACAAACTATTGGAATTGTGCGCGCGTTTCAGAGCGCCGTATGCCGGTCTTTCCATTTCGTCCGCCGAAAACGCCGGAGATTTCCAAAGACGCGGGACGGAACTGCTGACGGGGGAGGGCGCCCTCGAGAGCCTGGTGGAACTTCCATGCGTCGGCCATGTCGTCTTCGCCTCGTCCGGAACGGGCGCGATAACCGCGTTGCAGCGCGCGCTGACGGCGGACAAGGACGTCTCTTTAGCCAATAAGGAGAGCATCGTCGCGGCCGGTCAATGGGTAATGCCGCTCGTTAAACGCCCCGATCAGTTGAGGCCGCTTGACAGCGAACACAGCGCCATATGGCAGTGTCTTCACGGAGAGACGCGGGAGAACGCGGCGCGCATAATCCTTACAGCGTCGGGCGGTCCGTTCCGGGATTTCTCCATCGAACGCATGAAAGACATCTCTCCCGAGGATGCTCTGCGGCACCCCGTCTGGAATATGGGAGCAAAGATAACGATCGATTCGTCGAATTTGATGAACAAAGGAATAGAATGCATCGAAGCCATGCGGCTGTTCGGTATGCCGCCGGACAGGGTTGGCGCGCTCATTCATCCGAGTTCGCAGGTTCACGGCATAGTGGAGTTCAACGACGGTACGATGAAGCTGCTGTTTTACCGGCCCGACATGCGCATACCATCATTGGCGGCCCTCGCCTGGCCGGAGCGTCTGTCGGTCGCCGGCATAAAAGAATTGGAGCCGCCGGACCCCGAGGAATGGAAGTTCGACTTCTATCCGCCGGACCCGGTTCGTTTTCCCTGTTTTGGCATAGCTC
>JAITAT010000228.1 GCA_031283975.1 Synergistaceae bacterium | reverse complement strand
GCTCTTCATGATGCGGACGACGCATATCATCACTGCCAGGAGACACCCGTACGTCGTCCACAGGTTAGTGTGCGCGGGTATGCCTTTCAGCCCCAGCGGGCCGTTCGTTATCGGCGTCAGATTAGTTATCAGGATTCTCAATATTTCGGAGAACCCGAGCGTCGCTATGCCGAGGTAATCCCCGCCCAGACGAAGCACCGGAAGGGATATCAGCCAGCCGAAAAAAGCGGCGGCGAATCCCCCCGCTATCAGCGACGCGAGAAAAGGCGCGTGGATTTCCAGCAGCCACGGCGCGATCGGGTCGAGTATCCACATGGCCGTCTTTTGTTCCGGCGACAGTATCAAAAGAGCCGACACGTACGCGCCTATGGCCATAAAGCCGGCGTGTCCCAGGGAGAACATTCCCGCCATGCCGTATATCATGTTGAGGCTCAGTCCGAGGATGGCGTTTATGGCTATCATGTTCATTATGCGTATTTTGTATCCGTCGACGTGCGCCGGAGCCTGCCAGATAAACAGGGCGAGACAGGCGATAGCGAGACAGGAGAGCGCGTTGTTTCGTATTTTGCCGTTCGTGAACGCGCCGCTCATATTTTTTCCTCCAGTTTTTCCCCCATCAGGCCGGTCGGTTTGACCAGAAGGATGACTATGAGGAGGATGAACGCGAACGCGTCCCTGTATCCCGATGCTCTCGGGAAAAACGCGACTGACATTATCTCGACGAACCCCAGGGAGAGTCCTCCGAGCATCGCGCCCGGTATGGAGCCGATTCCACCGAACACCGCCGCTATAAACGCTTTGAAGCCGGGCATTACGCCCATCAGGGGCTCCACTCTGGGATAACGGAGGGCCCACATGATCCCGGCCACCGCCGCCAGCGACGAGCCCAGGGCGAATGTGAGGGCGATGGTTCTGTCCACCGGCACCCCCATCAGACGAGTCGTCTCTATGTCATGGGATATCGAACGCATGGCAAGGCCCTGTTTCGTCCTGTGTACCATCCACAGAAGCGCGCCGACCAATACGAACGATATCGCCGGAACCATCAAATTCAGGGGAACCAGTCTCACGCCGCCCGCGGAGAACGCCGCCATCAGGGACGGAGGCTGAACGACCGGGCGGGGCATGCCGGAAAAGACCACTATCGAAAAATTTTCTATAAAGAAAGAGACCCCTATCGCGCTTATAAGAGCGGAGATGCGGGGAGCGTCGCGCAGAGGCCTGTAGGCTATTCTGTCGACGAGAAGGCCGCAGAAAGTCGCCCCCGCTATGGCTATCACGAGACCCGCCAGCCACGGCAGCTTGTATTGAATGGTCGAGAAAAAAACGAAATAAGCGCCCAGCATGAAGATATCGCCGTGCGCGAAGTTGATGAGCCGCAATATTCCGTAGACCATTGTGTAGCCGATCGCTATGAGACCGTAAAGAGAGCCCAGGCCAAGCGCGTTTATGAAGTGCTGCATGAACATGTTGAGGTTCAACTAAAACGCCTCCGGCTTTTATTGTCAGTTTATAAAAAGCGGCGAGGAACGAGTTCTCGCCGCCTCCGTCGCGGAGTACCGATGTTCGGGACGCGCGCGAATCGGTAAAACGCCGTTATATCTCGGGAACGACCGTGCCGACGAACGTCTTCTTGCCGCCTTTTATCTCCAGAATGCCGATGTCCTTCTGGGGGTTGTGATCGGCGTCGAGCGTCGTGATTCCGGTGACCGTCGGGAGGTCCTTCGTGGCTTCCAGGGCGTCGCGGATTTTTTCAGGTTCCGCGCTGCCGGCGCGCTGGATCGCGTCCATTATCATGATGTAGCAGTCGTAACCGAGCGCCGCGTTGGCGTTGGTATCTTTGTTCGGGTACGCTTTCTTCCAGTTTTCGGTGAACTTGGCCGCCACAGGGTTCATGTTCGGCATGTCCGGCGCGTAGGCGAACCCGGTGTAAATAAAGCCGTCTATGGCGTCTCCGCCGAGAGTGACCATCTCAGGGTTGTCCATGGCGTCTCCGCCCATGAAGCGGAAAGTCGCGCCGAGTTCGCGAGCCTGCTTCAAGATGACCGCGCCCTCGGCGAAGTAAGCGGGAAGCAGCACAACGTCGGGGCCTTTGGAGATGATCTCGGTCAATTGCGCCGTGAAGTCCTGGTCGCCGGACTGGTATCTCATGTCGGATACGATTTCGCCGCCGAGTTTTGTGAACGAATTCTTGAAAAATGTCGCCAGCCCTACGGAGTAGTCGTTTGCCACGTCCACCAGAAGCGCCGCCTTTTTGTAACCGAGAGTCCTGTACGCGTACGTCGCGGCCCCGGCGCCCTGCTGCGGGTCGATGAAGCACGCGCGGAAAGAGTATTTTTTCCCCTGCGTCACGAGAGGGTTTGTGCTGGAAGTTGTCAGCATCGGTACCTTGGCGGTTTCGGCTACTTCGCCTCCGGCTATGGAGAGGCTGGAACCGTAGGAACCGATTATAGCGCACACCTTATCGTTCTCGATGAGGCGCGTTACCGCGTTTGCCGATTCGACCTTGTCGGACTTGTTGTCGACCACCACGAGTTCCACTTTTTTGCCGAGAATTTCCGGGAACTCCGTCATGGCAAGCTGTACGCCCTCGAGTTCGAGCTGCCCGCCAAAAGCGTTCTGTCCCGTGAGACAATTGTAGAACCCTATCCTGACGACATCGTCCGCCGCGCAGGCCGACGCCGCCGTCACCAAACAGATGAGAACCGCGAGGAACAACTTACGCATTGCCATCACTCCTTGAAATATATGTTTTTTGAAAATCAAAAACGACGTCCCCGCAGGAACTTCGGCCGCATCGGCCGAATGATCCGGGATTGTAGCACATAAGAGGCGGAAGTGGAAATTGATAATTTATCCCGTCACTTTTCCTCTTCGAAAAAATTGTCGCCTTTCAGGATTATCGTCTTGTTAAAGTCGTCGCCGAAGTCGATGGCGAAAGAATTGCCGGAGGGTTCGTCGCCGATTATCTGCCCCGGATAAAATTCGCCGGTCGTTACGCGGTAAATCGGATTGAGGGTGAATCTGTACAGGTTGTCCGGGTGAAGATCGGCCACCGATACCTGGCGGCCGGCCATGGAAAAACCGACTTTGAGGAAGCAGTTTTCCTCGTGCTGCCTTTCGGACGTGGGGATTTTGCGATCGGATTGAATAATGAGATACCCCTTCTGTCCGTCCATTACGGAGCCGACGAAAGCCGGCGCGCCCAAGGGGAAATCGCCGAAATAAGTGACAGCGAAACCGCTTTCGCCCCCGATGTCCACCGGCATGTGGACGGAGTTCGTGGAGAGCATCTCATTGCCTATGTGATAACTGTTGATTATTGAAATATTGTAAGTCGTCCGCCAGGTAAACTGAGAGCTGCTGTTCTGATCCCTGGTTCCGGGGGCTATCGCCCCTACTATCCACGCCAGGGACAGCGGTTTTACGGATTCGGAAGCGTCCTGAAATGTCTGAAAGACAGCGAAACGGTGAAATTGACTGCTGTGGTTTTTCAGAGTCAGGGTATATTTTGCCGCGTTTATCATTCATTCCAGCTCCTTGCGTTATATTGACGCAGCGCGCGTTACCACGCCGGGGGCTCGCATTTACGGCATGGGTAAAAACCCTGTTCTTTGGCGTTGGAGACCGATATGGCTATCGGACGCCCATTTCTTATCACGATACAATTATGCCTGTGATAAAATCGCCCCGGCCTTGTGATATATACGGTCGTGAAAGGGAACGCGTCAACCGCCGCCTCCGCCGCGAAAAACACGATTCCGGCCGCAAGAAAGATAACCGATAAAGCCCGGCGCGCCGCGCGCGTCATAAGATCGCCTCACTTTACGTTCGCAACGTAAATTATAAACGATACGCCAATGATTATAACATCAAGGGATATTCTGGCAATAATTTTCGCACAAGCGTGTCATGCGTACCATATCTTTTGACGTCCACAGGCCGTTGGAGGAGAGGTTGTTCTTGTAACTGCCGGCGGCTTTTTTCGCCGAGACGGAAGATTCGCCCAATTTTCCCGACGCGAGACCCGCTCTCGCGAATGCGGCCATGGAGGATGCGGAGGCCGCTACGGCTATATCCTGACCTGACGGGTCGCCCGGCGCGAGCGCGGCGTTCATGACCTGACGGGCGTTCCGAAGGGCTTCTTCCGGGTCATTCGTACTCGGCGTGTGGATCGGGACTTCGCCGCCGGATATGTAACGCTTCCCGTCCGGACCGGTAGTGTAGGTATAGTGTACGGGGCCGCCGAAACGCCCCGCGGCCGCCTTGTGCGCGTTTTCGTGGGCGATGACCTCTCGCTCCGTCCGTTCGAGTTCCGCTATTGCCGTGCCGTTGGCGCCGTCCCGTTTGTGAGGGCTCTTTTCGGACAACTCGGCACCGCGCGCCGGACTTTGGCGGGACGACGGATTTTTCGGCGTTCCAACGCCGGGAATGCGGTCAAGTGCATCCTCGGGGGCGGTGATCGATACCTCCGCGCCCACGATGTACCTGACGCCATCCGGGCCGACAGCGTATTTATAAGTTGTATGAGAGGACCCCCCGGACACGGAGGCTTTCAGAGCGCGTTCGCGCGTGAGCACATCGCGTTCCGCGAGCGCTAAACTTCCTGACGCCCCGCGGAGAGCGAGAGCGTCGCTTGCACTTGGAATCATCGATATTCCTCTCAATTCCGTCCCTCCCATCATTATTATTTTCATAATTATACCATTTTCAACTCCGCAATTCGCGCTTTTCGACAATTAACCCGCGGTAAATGTTATAATTTCGCGTGTAATCGCGGTGTTCCGCTTATCGCGGCGCGAAAATTCCACGAAGGGGGCGGTAAACATCAGCCTGCGGTCAATAGTGGCTCCTCGCTTGATTTCTCCCCGCAGAGCGAGCGCGGAACTTGCGCTGTGCGTCCTTTCCTGGGCCGCGTCGTTCGCGTCCATGAAAATCGCGGTCGGAGAAATATCCCCGTTCCTCGCGGTATGGTTTCGCATTCTCTTCGGGCTGCTGGTAATCATTCCCGCCGCCATATACAGGGGAGATTGCGGGAGACCTTTTCGCGACGAGGTAATACCTTTCCTGACACTGGCGTTCCTTGGAGTGGCGTTCCATCAAAACCTCCAATTTACGGCGATGCGAAGCGCCGGGGTCGCGAATTCGAACTGGATGATAGCGGGCACGCCGGCGTTTGTCGCGCTGCTCAGTTGGATATTCCTCAAAGAGAAACTCAACCGGCTTGCCATAGCCGGTCTCGTGATATCAGGGCTCGGGGTTTTGCTGATCCTTGGGCTGGGCACTCAAAATCCCGAAGGCGCCGCGAACCGGGGATTTGGAGACTTCATGATTGCGGTGAGCGCCGTGAACTGGGGAGTGTTCCAAATTTTGTCGCGGAGGATGCTGAAAAATCACTCTCCCGCTTTCTCCATTTTATGGGTGAACCTGTTCGCCATGATCATGCAGTCGACGCTCATATTTTTCATCGCGCCGCAAACATTTTCGGGGCTGCTCGACGTCTCGGTGAGAGGGTGGTGCTCTGTCATATTCCTCGGCTGCGTGTGCTCCGGCCTTTGTTATCTGCTGTGGTACGACGGACTGTCGGCTCTTCCAGCGACCGGCGCTTCGGTGTTTATGCTTCTTCAGCCGATATTTGGAGCGCTCGTGGCGTATTTTCTGACCGGCGAGAGATTCACGGTGTTCTCATACGTCGGGGGCGCGCTGACGCTGATGGGAATATGGATGGTAAACAACAGAAATTCTTCGGAGGGTGCGGGGTAATGGCGATGTTACGGATAGCTACGTTCAACGTGAATTCCATCAAAGCGCGTCTGCCCATTGTCGGGAAATTTCTGAGCGGCGGCGGCGCGCCCGACATATTGTGCATGCAGGAGACGAAATGCCAAAACGCGGATTTTCCGGAAGATTTTTTCAAGGGCTTGGGGTATAAGTGCGCGTACAGCGGCATGAAATCGTACAACGGAGTCGCCGTGGCCTCACTGGCGCCGCCCGACAAACTTGACGCGGGATTCGGGGACGGGGGCGACACGGAGCGCGACTTCGCGCGCGTACTTCGCGCGCGGTTTGGAGATCTCGACGTGGTATGCACATATGTTCCTCAGGGGAAAGAGATTGGAAGCCCTGACTACGACTATAAACTGCGCTTTTTGGAGCGATTGCGCGCCATGTTCGACCGAGAGTACAAACCGTCGGGCAAACTGCTCTGGACCGGGGATATCAATGTCGTGCCCACGGATATCGACGTGACTCATCCCGAAAACAAACGGGATCACGTCTGTGTGTGCGAAGAAGCGAGGGCGGCGTTGTCGGCGGTCGTTTCGTGGGGCTTCGTCGACGTATTCCGCAAACATCGTCCGGGTCCGGGAGAATTTTCGTTTTGGGATTACAGGATAAAAGGGGCTCTGGAGAAAAACATCGGATGGAGAATCGACCACCTTTTTGCCACCGAAGTTTTAGCGGACGCGAGCGTGGATGTGAGCGTGGCGAGAGAACTTCGCGCGATGGAACGCCCTTCCGATCATACGGCTGTGACTGCGGTGTTCGACCTGTAACCCGGTTAGGCGTGCCATTTTGCCGAAATATGCCGCGTTATATTGAATTTCGAGATAATTGCGTTTAATATTTAGTCAAGTATAATAAAGGCGCTCTTGCATAAGCCGAAACAACATCGATCCGAAAGGACGTTTTGAAGATGAAGAAATGCACTCAGTGTAATAATGTCATTGATTGGGACAAGCCATTCTGCCCTCTCTGCGGTGGGTTGGTGACGGATGTTCCCAACATGGCAAGGCGGGAACCGACGAGTAGGTTGGAGGTTTC
>JAITAT010000225.1 GCA_031283975.1 Synergistaceae bacterium | reverse complement strand
ACAGGGACTTACGCCGCGATGCTTGGCAATAAAGCAGTCGTCACATGGGGGGACAAGACAAAGGCCGCCGTAGGCGAGGCCGTGCTTAAGTCGCTGAAAGACGCCGGAGTCGAGTATATAGACGATCGCTTCAACGGCGAGTGTACGAAAGCCGAAGCCCGTCGCATAGCCGATATCGCCAAAGGATCGGACATGGTGATAGGCCTGGGCGGAGGCAAAGCCATAGACACGGCCAAGGGCGCCGCCATCTTCGCCAAACTGCCGCACATCATAGTTCCCACCGTCGCCTCGAACGATTCTCCGACCAGCGCGTGTTCCGTATGGTACGACGAAAACGGCGTCTGCGTCGGTTTCGACCTGTGGCCCAGCAATCCCGATTTCATTCTCGTGGATACCGAGGTCATAGCCAAAGCCCCGTTGAGACTCTTCATAGCCGGCATAGGGGATGCCATGTCCACGTGGTTCGAGGCGGAGGCGTCGTTCGCTTCCCGCGCCATAACGTGTTCCGGCGGCGCTCCGACCATGACGGTCATGGCAATGGCAAAGCTCTGTTTCTCGATACTCATGGAGTACGGCCTTGCCGCCATAGAGGCCGTAAAGGTTCACGCCGTGACTCCGGCGTTGGAAAAGGTGATCGAGGCCACCACGCTTCTGTCCGGCGTGGGCTGGGAATCGGGCGGACTCACGACCGCTCACCAGATAGCGAATGCCCTGCCGGCGCTGCACGAGACTCACTCGTGTTTACACGGCGAAAAAGTCACGTTCGGGCTGATGACCCAGCTCTGCCTGGACGATTCACTGCCGAACGCGCTGGTGAACGACACGGCGCTGTTTCTGGCAAAAGCCGGTCTGCCCGTGACATTTGCCGACATCAACATCGACAAAGTCTCCGAGGAGAGACTGCGCGCCTTTGCGGACAGCATAGTCGGCGAGGGTTCGTTCGTCCATAACCATAACTTCACCGCGAGCGGCGGAGACATTTACGACGCGATGAGAGCCGCGGACGCCCTGGGCAAAAAAGCCAAAGCGACGGTTGGATAACGCGCGCGGCGGATAACCGGCGGCTGTGTTGAAAGATTTTCGCTAAAGCATTATCATTTAAGCGGACTCTATTATGAACCGTAAATTGCCGCGGCGGTTTAGCGGCGTGGGTTGAACGGACAGGCGGTGCGCAAAGTGGAACTACTGGCCGAGATGTTGCATGTGGACAAGTCGTTTTTCGGCGTCAAAGTGTTGGAGGACGTGTCGTTCGACGTCCGCGCGGGAGAGGTGGTCGCGCTTCTCGGCGAAAACGGCGCCGGCAAGTCGACTCTCGTCAAAATACTGAGCGGCGTCTACGCGAGGGACGCCGGAACGATGAAAATTTTCGGCTCGCCGGTCGGCGATCTCACCCCGCGCCAGGCGCAGGATCTCGGCATAGCCATCATCCACCAGGAACTCAACCTCTGCTCGCATCTCACGGTGGCTGAGAATATATTTCTCGGACGCGAGACCACGAAGGGCGGAATATTGTCCAAGCGCGAAATGAGCGCGGCAGCCGGCGGAATACTGAGCAGTCTCAATATAGACATGGATCCGGACATGATCGTCGGCGATCTCTCGGTTTCCATGCAGCAGCTCGTGGAGATAGCGAAAGCGCTCTCCACGGACGCGCGCGTTCTCATAATGGACGAGCCGACCAGCGCGCTCACCGCGAAGGAAATAGACGATCTGTTCGTCATCATCAGAAAACTGAGAGACGAGGGCGGCCGCGGCGTTGTCTACATTTCTCACAGGCTGGACGAGCTGAAACACATAGCCGACCGCGTTTCGATAATGCGGGACGGGCGTTTCATAAAGTCGGCCGGATTCGCCGATATCACGATGGACGAGATAATCGCGAATATGGTGGGACGCGAGATAAAAGAGAAATTCCCTCGCGTGCGGTGCGCGCGCGGGAAGAAAATTTTCGAGGTGAAAAACCTTTCAGCCGGCGATATGGTCAAAGATGTTTCGTTCGAGCTTTACGAGGGCGAAGCGGTGGGCATAGCCGGGCTCATGGGCGCGGGCCGCACCGAGTTGACGCGCGCCATATTCGGCGTGGACGGCCATGACTCGGGACAGATATTTCTCGACGGCAGAGAGATCGCCATAAAACATCCCTCCGACGCGATCGCGTCCGGCATCGTCCTCGCCCCCGAAGATCGCAAAAAGGATGGACTCTGCGTCCGGCTTTCGGTTCGCGAAAACATAGCGCTGCCGAACCTGGATTCGCTCTGCGGCGGTATGGGAATGGTGAACAGGAAAAAGGAAGACGATATGGTCGGGGAAACCACCAAAAATTTGGCGATAAAGCTGTCGGGGCCGGAAATCAACGCCGGGAGCCTGTCTGGCGGAAATCAGCAGAAGGTCGTCGTCGGCAAGTGGCTGGCGCGAAATTCGAGGGTGGTCATATTCGACGAGCCGACGCGCGGAATAGACGTGGCGGCCAAAGTCGAAATCTATAATCTGATGAATGAACTCAAAAAAAACGGCATAGGGGTCATGTTTGTTTCCTCGGAAATGCCCGAAATAATCGGCTTTGCCGACCGCATCCTCGTGATGTGCGACGGGCGCATAACGGGTGAATTCTCGGGCAAAGAGGCCACGCAGGGCAAAATCCTCGAAAAGGCGACGCGGTTCGAGACAAAAAAACTTGGTTCCCATGACGGCGCGGAACGGGAGGAAGCGGTATGAACACTGAAAAAAGGAACGTAGGGGGCCGGATACTGGCAATAAGGGGCATGCCGCAGGTCATAACAGTCACCATAGGTCTTTTGATAATTTTCGCGGTTTTCAGCATGTTGAGCGACAACTTCTTGTCGGTCAGAAATTTGCGCAACCTCATGCGCCAGGCCGCTCCCATCCTGATAATCGGCATAGCTCAGTCCTTTGTGCTGATAACCGGCAACATCGACCTCTCCATCGGCTCCGTGGTGGGAATGAGCTGCATGATATCGGCGACGCTCATGACCAAGGGGGTTTCGCCCGCCAACGCCGTCGGAATAACCGTACTCTCATGTCTCATCGTCGGCTCCATAAATGGGCTGTTGGTGGCCAAATGCTCGCTGCCGCCGTTCATCGCCACGCTGGGCACCATGACGATAGCTCGCGGAATCGCCCAGATAGTGAACAACAACCACAATACGGACTCGATCGGCGAAGGCGCGCGCGTTTTCCGCAGGCTCTTTTACTACGAGGATATCGGGGGCGTGTACAGTTCCGTCTGGATTGCCGTCATACTCTGGTTCATTTTCAACTTCATCCTGAGCAATACCAGGACGGGGCGTCATATATACGCGGTCGGCAGCAACATCGACGCGGCGAGGATGTCCGGGGTGAACATCAACTACACCGTCACCGCGGCTTACCTGGTGAGCGCGTTCTGCTCCTGTGTGGCCGGTCTCATAACGTGCGCCGCCGGAGGAGTGGGCACCATGGACGCTGGCAACACTTACGAGCTTTATGCCGTGGCGGCGAGCGTGATAGGCGGCGTATCGACGCTGGGCGGGCAGGGGCTTCTTCTGGGCACCGTCGTCGGCGCGCTGATATGGAGCGTCCTGCAAAACGGCCTGGTCATGGCCGGCGCGCCGGTCGCGATAAGGAACATAGCGGTGGGTATCATCGTAGTCATATCCGTGCTTCTGGATATAGTAGTGCGCAGCGGCAAACGGATACGGCATAAGAAAACAAGCTGAAAGGAGGGCAGTCGAGTTCGAGCTTGGGAATCTATGAATCGGATTTCCGAACGCGGTAACAGTCAAAAACTAAAAATCAGGGGGAATTTAATTATGAAAACATTGCGTGCAACGCTGGCGGCGATATTGGTTTTGGGTCTCATGGCGGGTGTGTCCGCCGCGGCCGACTACAAAGTCACTCTCATCACGATGGATCAGATGGATCGCCATTGGGCGGGCGTCAACGAGGGCGCGGAAAAAGCCGCCAAGGAAGCCGGAAATGTGACATACAACTGGACGGCACCGGATGTGAAGGACGACGCCAAGCAGATAGAGATGATAAACAACGCCGTGGCCGGCGGCGCGAACGCGATACTTCTGGCCGCCAACGGCCCCGACGCGGTGACCGAGGCGTTGAGGGAAGCCGTCGGCGAGGGCGTCAAGATAATCTATGTGGATTCTCCCGCCAACTTCCCTGCGGAAGCCACATTTACGACGAACAACGAGGCCGCCGGCAACACGGCGGGTAAAGAGCTTCTCAAGGCACTCGAAGCCGCGGGAGTGAGCGAGGGTAAAATAGGCATAGTGAACGTCAACTCGGCAACCGCCAGCACCGTCGCCCGCGAAAAGGGCTTCCGCTCGGCGTTTGACGGCTCGAAGTTCACCATACTCGAAACGCAGTACGGCGAGGGCGATGTGATCAAGAGCAAGGAGATTGCCGACAACTACATCACCCAGGGCGTAGTGGGCCTCTTCGGAGCGAACGAAGGCTCCTCCACCGGAGTCGGCAACGCGATCCAGGAAGCCGGCGGCAAGGTTCTCGGCGTCGGTTTCGACCAGTCCGACGCGCTGCGCGAGTTGATCAAGGGCGGTTTCCTGCTCGCCACGATGGCCCAGAACCCAGACGTGATGGGTTATGAGGGCATGAAAGCCGCCGTCGCGGTTCTCGAGGGAAAGAGCGTCTCAAAAGACCCCATCGATACCGGCGTAACGGTACTCACCAAAGATAAGCTGTAAAAAAACGCCGCTCCGAAATACCCGCGACCCCGCGCCTTTGCGAAACGGCGCGGGGTTGTTTTTGATACTTTTTTATGTTTGTTATCCGCTTAAAATTCCATATCCAGCGTGGCATAGAACGAACGTCCCTCGATCGGATACCAGAGCATCCTCGTGGGACCGTTAAGACCACTGGCGGGGTGCATCCTCCAGGTGCCGGCTTTGTCGAAAACGTCGTCAACGCCCACGGTGAGGCGCGTCCGTCGTCGGGCTGATGTCGTACTTCGACCCTATGTTTATCACTCCGCGGGAGTCGAACAAGACGTTTTCCGCTCGGTCGGCGAAATTCGCGCCCTTGTGCCGGTACTCCGCGAACGCCGATCCTCTCGAAAACTTCCTCGTCACTCTCGCCGCCCCCGCCCACTTCGGGCGGTTGGGGAGCCACTTCCCGCTGAATCTCGACGTTCCGGACTCCGGCGTGCGGTTTATCGCCTCCATCCACGTCGCGTTGAGCGACAGGTTCCACTTTTCCCAGTCTATGTCCGCTTCCAATCCCTTGACTTCCGCCTCGGCTATGTTCGCGTATCACCCGAACTGCGGGCTGTCCATGAAAAACTCTATCAGGTCGTCCGTTTCCCTCCAGAAGCCCTACAGCGACGCGTTCACCCTTGCGCTCAACGGATCAGGCAGTTTGCCGTTCCAGATTATCCCCAGGTCGTACTGCCGCCCCGTCTCCCATACGAGATCGTCCTCCGCCGGAAGGATGAAAGCCCCGTCGCCGTAAAACTCGTACATGTTCGGAGCGCGGGCGT
>JAITAT010000162.1 GCA_031283975.1 Synergistaceae bacterium | reverse complement strand
ACAACCCCTGTGGCTCGTAACGCTGAAAGATACCTCGGCGAACGCGGGGATTTTTTTGTCCGCGTACATGGGGTGCGGCGCTCTCGCATAGGGCAGCGAATATATTTTGTCCATGGATTCCGTGGCAAGCGGGGGCGCGGGAGGATTCTGCACCACCGTCCAGGAACCTTGATCCTGCGCTATCGCCCTGCCGGACGCGAAATTCTGTTCTCCGTAAAATATCCGAAACGCGTCAGTAAACGCTTCCTTGTTCTCCGACACGGCAGCGAACGACGGTATTTCCACGCTGCCGCGCAAATCTCCGGTGAGGATTTCGCCATGAGTTTTCCAGCATGTGCCAGGCACGTCGCGGATTTTGCGGATTGGCGCCCCGAGCGCCATGCGCCGCGCCGTCAATCCGAGCTGATGCTCCGCCATGCCGTAGATCAGAAGGTCAGCGCGGCTGTCCGCCAGTATCGACCTGCGAACGGCGTCGGACCAGTAATCATAATGAGCCATGCGCCGCAGGCTCGCTTCTATACCGCCGATTATCAGGGGTATCGGACCCCATATCTCCCTTATCCGGTTGCAATAGACGATAGCCGCCCTATCCGGCCTTCGTCCCGGTTCGCCGTCCGGCGCGTAATCGTCGCGCGCCCTCCGTTTGCCGGGCGACGAATAGTTCGACAACATCGAGTCGAGATTTCCCGCGGAAACCAAAACGCCGAGACGCGGCCTGCCCATGACGGCAAAGTCATCGGTTCCCCGCCAATCCGGTTGAGCGACGATTCCGACGCGAAAGCCCATTGATTCCAGCACCCGCGAAACGACGGAAATGCCGAACGACGGATGATCCACATAAGCGTCGCCAGTCACGCACAAAAAATCCAGTTCTTTCCACCCGCGAAGCGACATATCCTCGCTGGACACGGGAAGAAATTCCGAACGCGCGCGACGATTTTTCATAAAATTAACATCATGAACGCGCATTATCAATCCGCCTCCCAATCCATCCGCCCGATGGGAAAGATTCTTCCGTTGCGATTATATCCGAAAACCAAGCAGAAAATTCAGGGAAACCTCAAGGCACAGCAAACCCTCGAGATTCCTCTCCAAACACCGCCGGGGAAGCATTCCCGAACCTCCATTTTTCGTTTTTCGGGTTCGGGCAAAGGGCTGGACGAACGAAATAGGAGACGGTTATAATCTTATTGTATCTTTTGTCAGCTATGTGTTCAAAATTTATTCGTCATCACCATCCTTGCCGCGTGATAATATCGAGGGCGGCGAGTGGACTGGATGGCAGGACATCATTTTTGGGGGGTATTTTCATGTGGAAAGAGGGATATCGTCTGGGAGTGGAGACAATTGACAATCAGCACCAGCAGCTTTTTGAAATGGTCGACAACCTGCTGCGGGTGATAGACGACAGCAAACACGGAGACTATAAAAAGGAGTGCGCCGACGCCGTGAGTTTTCTGTACGATTATACCGTAAAGCACTTCCAGTTCGAGGAGGGATACCAGGCGTCGATCGGATACGCGGACATAGAAGCGCACAAACTGCAGCATAAGAGGTTCGTAATGACCGTCGACAATTTCGCCAAGAGAATGGTCGAATCAAATTACGATATGAAAGTCGTAAAAGCGTTCTCGGGCTCGCTGGTCGCGTGGCTGAACTACCACGTCGCCGAGACCGACCAGAAGATCGTCGGCAAAAAACCCCAGGGCGTCAACGATTCCATTCTGACCTGCCTTGAGAGTTTCCTGTCCAGTTCGCTCAACGTGATCGAAACCATGGCCGGAGTGAAGCAGGACGAGATCAAAAAAACGATGCCGCCCAAGAGGGATTTCAACGGAGACATATCCTTTTCGATAGATATCATCGGAGACCTATCCGGCAAAGCGGTTTTCGCGTATTCCGCCGATTTCGCCCGTTTGGTGATAAAATCGCTGATAGCCAAAGACATGGATGGTCTCGATGAAATAGCTCATTCGGCAATGGCCGAGACGTCGAACATGATAGGAGGAAAGGCCACCGTAATGATGTCGCGCGGCGGGCAAGCCTGCGATATATCGACACCCGCTCTGGTCACCGGCAAGGTCGACGCGCTCGGTTTCGAGGGCTTTCATCTTCAAATGAAAGAGGGCGCGATGCAAGTACTCCTGTCGATCAAATAAACCGGGCTCAAACGTTTTTCAGGAATTTTTTCCAGAGAACCCACGCGACGACGGCGGTGATTATTATCGACGGCGTCATGAAGGAAGCGTTGTAAACCAGGCTGTATATCCATACATTCTGCCCTTCGGGCGCGTACGAAGCGAAGAATATGACTCCCGACAATACATGGCAGGCCATACGCGCAATCGCGGCGAGAGCCGTGCCCGCGGCGGCGCCTTTGCCGCTCTGGCCGAATACGCCGCCTATGCCCATACAGGCGAAAGCGGCGGGATAGTCAAGCACGGCTTGAGCGGGATGCGCGACGTAACCTCCCATTAACATCTGGAGCAGCCCCGACATCGCGCCCGCGGGAACGCCCCATTTATAGCCGTATTTGTACGAAAAATAAAGAAGCGGCGCCATTTCCAGGGTGACGGAACCGCCCTGCGGCAAACTGAATAGCTTGAAGTTAGAAAAGACCACCGACAGGGCCACGCACAAAGCCCCTTCCACCAACGCCCTGGTTCTGTTGAAGCTTTCACCGATTGCCGTGTTTTCCATAAAAAAACGCCCCCCTGTAATTTTTTTACACGGGGGCAATGCTCTTTAACTCCTGGAATCACGACAGTTCATCGTTCCTTCGCCGGCATTATCCGGATCAGGTTCCAAGGGTCGAGACTTTTGTCTCCTCTCAGCGCGTCCGAAATCAAAAATATCTTACTCCGGCCGGCTCCCCCGATGTAACTGAATATTCCCAGAGTTTGTCCTTTTTGTCAATACGCAGACGCTCTCGACATGAGCGGTCTGCGGAAACATGTCATACGCGGCGAGACTTTCCAGTTCGTATCCGCCGTCGCGAATAATCGCGGCGTCCCTCGCGAGGGTCGCCGGATTGCAGGATATGTATATAATTTTTTTCGGCGCGGCCCGAGTAACGCCGTTTATCACGGCAGCCGACGCTCCCGTCCTGGGCGGATCGAGAACTACGGCGTCATAATATTTCCCCGGCCCGAAGTTTTCGGGATTACTAATGAAACCCTCCGCGGGTTCCGCGAAAACGCGCGCGTTGCGGATGCCGTTGCGTTCCATGTTGGATTTCATCAATCTCACCGCGGGCCGCCATTCCTCCACCGCGTCAACGCTGCCGCAGACGGATGACAGATACGCGGTAAGGCTCCCCGCTCCGCCGTAAAGCTCCAACACCCTTGAGGCTCCGACGCTTTTCACGACATCTCTGACGCTCGAAAATATCCGCTCGGCCTGGGGAGCGTTTATCTGGAAGAACGCGGATATGTCCAGATCGAATTTGTAACCGCCCATGTCCGCCGTGACGAACCTGCTTCCGCAAAGCGGGGCGAACACGGGACCCCAAACGAAATTGTCTCGCGTGGTCTTTATGTTCAGCGTGGAGCCTTTCAAGGGTTTTATCTCGTTCATCAGCTTCTGATGCGCGTCGCGGAGCGCTCCGAACTTCCGGCGGTTCAGTTCGCGCGCGACCACGACCCCGGCGATCATCCCGATATCTCCGTCCGCGCCCCCCATCCGAGCCGCGATGGCGCGCACATCCCCGCTCCCGTTTTTCTCGTCGTAACCGCTCAATCCGGACGCGCTGTGAGATGAGATCAATTTCGCCGTCAAACATTCCAGCGACGGATCCAGAACCGGGCACGCGCGGAACGGCGCGATTCTGTGGCTTCTCCGCTCGTAATAGCCGGCGGAGCGTCCGACCGGCATTACCGTCTTGTTGCGATAACCCCACTCGCCGGGCGACGGAACGCACGACGCGCCTCCCGCGTCGATCCTGCCTATTCGGAGCATCGCGTCGGTTAAAATGTTCTTTTTCATCCGTATCTGCGCTTCGTAGGACGAGTGCTGCAACTGGCAGCCTCCGCACCGCCCGTAATCGGCGCATTTCGGAGGGACGCGGTCCGCGGACGGCGCCAGAATTTCGACGACGGAGGCGGCGGCGTAATTTTTGCTCATTCGCTCGACGCGGCACTTTACTCTCTCGCCTGGCATCGCGCCGGCGACGAACACGACAAAATTTCCCCCGCCCGCCCCAACGCGCGCGACTCCCTCTCCTTCGCTGTTTACATTCCCGATCTCCAAAATTACAGTATCATGCTCTCTCATGCGAACGCCTTCGATCAAACATCAAAACCGTGGGCTCCGCCCACACCCGCCAGGGAGCCAGCTCCCTGGACCCAATATATACAAAGGGGTCAAAGGGACTGATCCCGCGCGGGGTGTGGGGCGGAGGCCCACGGTCTCGATCATTTCGATTGTTTTTACTTTTTTTCTTTCATCAGCTTGTAGCCTTCGTCAAAGGCTTTGCTGTTGAGTTCTTCGGTACCTTTAGGCACGTTTTCGAGGATCGTGCTCCTGATGGAGTCGGGCTTCGCCAGGTTTTCGAGTTCAAGTATCCGCGCCACGGTACCGAGAGCCACCATGTTGGTGACAATTTCACGGCCGATGACTTCGCGCGCGGTCTTGACGATCGGCAGGCGGTAAATCTCCGCGTCCACCTTCGGATCCTCGCTCACGAAAAAATCGTCCAAAATTACCGTCCCCCCGGCAGCCGTATCGTGCGAGTATTCGTCGCAGGCCTTCTGCGTGAGGATAACCTGAAGGTTCGGGTTGGCGGCTTTGGGATAGTCTATCTCTCCGCGCGCTATCACCACTTCCGACTTCGACGCGCCGCCCCGAGCTTCCGGGCCGTAAGCCTGAGTCTGGACGGCGTTCATTCCTTCCTCTTTGAGGGCCGCCGCCTGACCGATGATCACCGCCGCGAGGATAACTCCCTGCCCTCCGGAGCCCGCTATGCGAATTTCATAACGACCGCTCATATCGCTCACCTTCCAGCCTTTTCTATCACTTTGTCGTACTTCTTGGTATACTCTTCGACACCCTCGTCACAGAAAAGCTCGCCGATGATGTACTTGTCCGCCAATTCCTCGGGCGGCATTCCTTCGGCTTTCGCTTTCATCACGCTGCGATCCTTGAAGTAATTGAAGTTATCGAGCGGCCGGCTGCGCTTGTTTTTGCGCCCGAACTGCGTATGGCAGTGCGTCATTATCTCGATCACGGAGAATCCGTCGTGCCCGATGCCCTTCTTGATCAGCGTCTCGCACATCTGCGGCTGGGCGATGGTCGCGCGGGCGACAAAAGTGGCTCCGGCGCCTATGGCGAGCCTGCATATATCGAAGGGCGGGTCCACCGCTCCGTAGGGCGCCGTGGTCGCGATAGCCCCGATTGGCGTCGTCGGCGACGCCTGACCGCCGGTCATGCCGTATATATTGTTGTTCATGACTATGGCGCAGATGCCGATGTTTCTGCGGCAGGCGTGTATGAAATGGTTGCCGCCTATCGCTGAACAGTCGCCGTCGCCCATCACGTCGATGACCGTCAGTTCGGGGTTGGACAGTTTAACGCCCGTCGCGAACGCAAGCGAGCGGCCGTGCGCGGTGTGCAGCGTACACGAATCTATATATCCCGGCATACGGCTGGAACAGCCTATGCCGGATGAGAGCACGGTCGTGTCGGGGTCCTTTCCAAGAGCCGTCAGAGCCCTCAG
>JAITAT010000062.1 GCA_031283975.1 Synergistaceae bacterium | reverse complement strand
GAGACCGCAAGGCTGTAAGCGCTCTGATATGAGACGGGACGCACGAGAACCGCCGTCGCTTCCCGCTCGCGGATGGATTGTCCGCCGCCCGTTTCATGCGCCGCCCACACATCCCCGATATTTACAAAGATAGCCCTGTCCTAAGGCCCCGATACGTCACGCAGGATACCTACGACCTTGTATGTGTCGTCGTGTTCGTATCTGTATCCGGTTATTCCGAGGGAAGCCCTGAATCCGCCGCCGATCGCGAGGCCGGATTCCGCGGCCGCCCGGGCGCCGAGCACCGCCTCGTTTCGGCCCTCGAACCACCTTCCGTCCTCCAGCGTCAACCACGGCGGATCGGACGGGGTTTTGCGTATTTTCAAAATTTCCCCGGTCGTCCCGACTATCGCGCAACCCCGGTAACTGTCGCCGAAAGCGATCGGAACGGCCAGATCTACCCGCGCGTCGTCCCTGAGCGCGGCGTAACGGCTCCATTCGATGTTGCCGACCGGCGCGTCCCGCAAAAAGACCGTGTTCAGCACGAGCTGGTACGGGCTGCCCTTCGCGCTCACGATGATGTCGAACGGCTCCACCGCGCGGATTAAACCCCGCACGAGCCCTTGAGTCAGCAAAAACAGCATGACGCCGAGGGCCGTCGATAAAGCTATGACGGAAATCAGCGAAAACGTTTGAAACGGTTTGGAACTCAAGTGCCGCAGAGACACGCGGGATATGACGGAAATTCTCAAAGCGCGATACCGCCGGAGGGGCCGTTTTCGGCCTTCTCCAGCACGACGAGACGTGAAAACCTCTTTTTCACCGACTCGTCGTGCGTAGCGACTATCAACAGAGAGCGGGATTCGCCGCACAGTTCCGACAGCAGTCTCATGACCGCGCCTGAATTTTCGGCGTCGAGGCTAGCGGTCGGCTCGTCCGCCAGAACCAGCCTCGGCGAATGAAGGATGGCTCGGGCGACCGCCGTCCTCTGCTGTTCTCCCAGGCTCAGCTTGTACGGGCGGCTTTTTTTTCGACTGACTAGACCGAGCCGTTCCAGGAGAAACGCCGCACGTTCGAGCGCCGCGCCGCGCGGCATATTGGATATTTCAGCCGCTATCATCAAGTTCTCCAGCACGTTGAAATCGGGCAGAAGATTCATGTCCTGAAAGACGTAACCCAGGGACTCGGCCCGCCAGGCGGGCGCAGAAGCCCCGAGATCGTTCAGGTTTTGTCCGTCGAAGACGACTTCCCCCTCCGTCGGACGAATCAGCGCGGCCAGAATGTGGAGCAGCGTCGTCTTTCCCGAGCCGCTGGGACCGCTCACGACGAGCGATTCGCCTCCGAGGGCGGTCAGGCGGTCCAATTTGAGCGCCCGCTGTCTTGTGCCGCCGGGCTGCCGGTAATAGTGCCTGAGTCCTTTTATTTCAAGCAGCGGCGTCGATGCGTCCGGCATCCTCAAACTTCCTCCAGGCGCGTCGCGCGGATTCGAACCAGGCTGACAAAACCCGTCTCGGGGTCCATCTCCGATCCGAGTTCCAGTACGCCTTCCACCCGAATCGGGCGATCGAAGGGCAGCGCGGTCACTGGACGCTCGAGCCGCACGATCACTATGTCGTAGGGCCAATCCGCGTCTGACGAGCAGAACGGACAAATGGACATGGGGATTCTCGTAAGCACGAAGAAATTGAGCGTAGGTTTGAGCGGAGGCGCCATGAAGCCCTCCATTATGACGGATTTCCCTTCCAGCGACTTCAATTTTTCGGACAGCGTCAACCCGAGAGACGAAACACCGCCGTACATCTCGCCGAAACCTACCCTCTCCGCCCCCGCGGCTGGACTCGCGGGAGCGGACACGCGGAGATACACGAGCAGGATCGCGAGATATCCGACGATCCTATACTTGGAGAGAAGAGGCGGACGATCCGCCTCTCTCATGGTGAAGTGCGAATTTGTTTTCAAGTTACTTTTCGGCCGGGGCCAGCCCGAGCGCGCTCACTATGCCGAAAAAGACCTCGGTATTGTCCATGACGCCTTTGAAGTAATCCGCGCCGGGTCCTTCGGCGGATATGGGCACGTCGTCCGCGGTGTGGACTTCCTGGGATTCGTTAAAGGGAATGTTGCCCATGTACATGACCCCGTTTTTCGCCCTGGCTATATTCGCCATGGCTTTGTCGCCGGACATTATCGCCGGCGCGGTCGGCGCCGTATGAAATTTGAAATCCTCGTAATAGTCCGGGTGGTTGGCGTATCCTATCGCGAGCGTCACGTCCGGCGCCGGGCCGTCAGGGAAACCGTCGCCGTCCGAATCGGCGAACGTGGGATAGATGGAGTTCGCGTAAGTGCGAACGGCCTCGCGCCCCGTTTTTCCGTCGCGCTCGTGATACGTGCCGACTATGCTGATTCCGTGGGCGTGATCCGCCGTGGCGAGGATCAGGGTTGATCCGTCTTTTGCGGCAAATTCGCGAGCGGCGGCTATCGCTTTGTCTAACTCGATGGTGTCGTAAGCGGAACGCTCCCAGTCCATCGCGTGAAGCTGCTTATCTATGCAAGCGCCCTCCACCATCAGGAAGAAGCCGTTCTCGTTTTTGCTCAGCGTCTCGATCGCTTTCCGGGTCATTTCGATCAAATTCGGTTGATCGGTGAAACCGCCGAGTACTTCGGGGTTTTTCAAAATTTCCCTGTCAAGATACACGTTCATGTTGTCGAGATTGAAAAGACCCAGTATCTTATCCCCAGCGGCGGACAAAAGTTCTTTCCGGCTGCCGGCGAACACATAGCCCTTCGATTTGAACTCGCTCACGAGGTCGCGGTCGTCTTTGCGCCGCGAACCCGGCGTACTTTGGGGTATAAACTGCCATGAACCTCCGCCCAGGACGACGTCGGCCTTCGACATTTCGCCGGCGATGAAATTCTGTTCGGCGCGCCGTCTAGTGTGGGCCACCATCGCGGCGGGCGTCGCGTCGGTGATATTCGACGTCGTGACGAGACCGACGGACATGCCGCGAGTCCGTTTCACAAGCTCCGCGATGTTCTCGACTTTGGGATGGGCCAGAGGATCGGGATCCGAATTCTCGTAGACGCCCATCGCGTTCACCACGGATTTGTGTCCGGTGGCGTACGCGGACGCGCTGTTGGCCGAGTCCGTGACCAGCGAATCGTAGCCCGACGTTGTGATGAACGCCGTGCCTCCGTTCATCAGATCCATGTTCAGGAGCCCGTTGTACTTTCCCTGAATTATGCCCTTTGATAAAATCCGCGCTATTTGCCTGCTCTGCAAACCCATACCGTCCCCTATGAACAGGATGACGTTTTTTGCTTTCCGAGACTGAGGCGCTGCCACGGTATAGGTAACGCTCTTTTTGTACGTATTCCCTCCG
>JAITAT010000060.1 GCA_031283975.1 Synergistaceae bacterium | reverse complement strand
CAACGAGCCGTACGTCCAAAAATTCCCCGTATATCCAGCCTTCCGCGCTATCGCGCCGCACCTCGTACCAGTAATATTTCTCGTCTCCCGACGCATACCGCCTGACAACATCAAAAGAGACGCCCGTGCCAAACTGGTTGACGACGCCGCTTTTGAGACTGTGATTTGACCTGAGTCTCACCCTATCTCCGCTCACCACGCCGATCGCCGACGGCGGGTGCGCGGATGTGAAAAATCTGTCCGGCGCCACAAGGGTGCTGTAACCTCCGGCATCCTGTTCGGACCAGGCGAATTTGGGACTGCCCGAAGCCTCAGTTCCCAATTTCGTCTCCGAAGGAGCGGGTTCCTCCGAAATCGGAGCCGCGACATCGGAATAAGGGATCCGGGCGTCTTCGGACGCGGGCGCGATATCCGCGGGAGACTGAAACTCGCCCGTTTCCGGCTGTATTTCGCCTACGTCCGGCTCCGGCGTTTCATCAAATTCCGAAACGTTCCTCGGTTCTTCGGACGAGTTTCGCGCGGGTTCGTCAAAAGAGACCGCGCCGCCGGACGGCTCACCGGGCGGCTCCGTGCCGTCCGAACGCTCCCGCCCGTCTTTAGTTTCGCGTTTTATAACGGCGATTATCTCCGTGAAATCGATATCCCCCGAATAATATTTGTACGCGCCGAAAGCGGCCGCGGCAAGTATGACAAGTATGAGCAGAAACAACAGCGCGAACGCGTATCTGCGCCGCGAACCGCCGCCGCGCTTACTCGTCCCTGCCTGCCTGTGTACGCCGGCGTAACAGCCGCCCTCCGAAGCGCAATTATCGCAAAATTTCGCCCCCTGACGCATGAGGTTTCCGCAGTTCGCGCAAAAATTCGCCGAGTCGTCGGAGGCGCCGTCCCGGTATGTTGTGTCTCTTTGATGTTTTGCCCCGCATTTTCGGCAAAAAATGTCGTTTTCATTACCCTCGGCGCCGCATTTTCGACAAAAAATTCCGCTCATCTCAATTTTCCTTTTCCTCTACCCGCAAATATTCGCCATATATCCATCCGGACAGATCTCCGTAATTGACGTTATACCAATGAAATTTCCCGCGCCCTGAAGACGAGCGCCCGATAACCTCTATAATATCTCCCCTGTTCAATTGTCCCAAAATTTTTGAATTTGAGTTTGGCGCCGCCCTCAAGCGAATGCGGGTACCGGTCACCGAACCCGGCAGAGAGGCTGGAACCGCGCCGCCCTCTCTTATCGCGACAAGGCGGCTGTGCCCTGTGGAGTCGCTCTCGGTCCATATTATCCGCTCATCCGAGACAGCCGCATCACCCATATAGGCGTCTCCGCCAGATTGAGCGTTTTGATGAGACTCCCCCACAGGCGCTATGGGCGGCAGATCCTCAGTCCGCCCGAGAATAGGGCCTTCGGAACGAGCGTCCGAGGGAACCGATCTGCGGCCGGTCACTACGGCCACGACTTCATTCCAGGGAATATCATCCCAGAAAGTTTTATACGCCGTGTAAAAGACAAAGCCGGCCAGACTCCAGAACAGCGCGAGAAGTACATGTCCCGCCAACCTGTTTTTTTTCTTTTTCGGGGATTTTACATGTCTGGATGGGACGGTCTGATCTTTGCCGCATTTTTCACAGAACCGATCGCCCAAGTGCATAGGAGCGCCGCAGAATGCGCAGAATTTGCCATGTTCGGAAATCGGGGCGGGTTCGTCCGTAATTTCAGGCGCGTCCGCGCCGGACGTGGCATCAGGTTCGGTTTCAGGCGTTATCTCGGATCCGCCGGAGGTATCCAAATGCTGTTCGGCTCCGCATCTATGGCAGAAGATATCGTCATCTCCCAAAAGGATTCCGCATTTCTGACAAAACTGTCCGCTCATCTATGGCACTCCTCCGCCCATCGCTTTTACCAGATTTTATCACAAATCAAAAGCGCGGATGACGTAAAAAAATGCGCCCGCGAGGGGCGCATTTTTTAAAGAGAACGCATTCAGATGGTCTAGTCGAAATCTCCCATGCCGCCCATACCGCCCATGCCGCCGCCGGGCATACCGGGAATATCTTTCTTTTCCGGTTTGTCGGCGACCAGCACGTCCGTGGTGAGTATCATCGCGGCAATTGAACCAGCGTTCTGAACGGCGCTTCTCGTGACTTTCACGGGATCGATGATGCCCGCTTTGATCATGTCCACATATTCGCCCTTCGACGCGTCGATGCCCTCGCCGGGTTTGAGGGATATGACCTTCTCCACCACGACGTCGCCCTGCATTCCGGCGTTCGAAGCTATCAGGTGAAGAGGTTCGATGAGGGACTTGCGGACTATCGCCGCGCCGGTCTTTTCGTCGCCCGACAGCCCGCCGATGAACTTGTCGAGAGGCGGCAGGCACTGCACCAGGGCCGCTCCGCCGCCGGCGACTATACCTTCCTCCACCGCCGCGCGCGTCGCGTTTAGCGCGTCCTCGATGCGGTGTTTCAATTCTTTCTGCTCGGTCTCGGTCGCCGCTCCGACCTGAATTACCGCCACTCCGCCGACCAGCTTGGCGAGACGCTCCTGCAGTTTCTCCTTGTCGTACTCGGACGTGGAATCTTCGAGTTCCTTGCGAATCTGAGCGGCGCGATCCTTTATCGCCTGCGAATCTCCCGCGCCCTCCACTATAGTCGTTTCTTCCTTGCCCACGCGAATCCTCTTGGCTTTGCCGAGCATGGAGAGGTCGGCGTTTTCCAGCTTGAGGCCGATGTCCTCGCTGATGACCTTCGCGCCCACGACGGTCGCGATATCCTGGAGCATAGCCTTGCGGCGGTCTCCGAAACCTGGGGCTTTGACGGCGACGACCTGAAGTATTCCGCGCAATTTGTTGACCACGAGAGTGGCAAGCGCCTCCCCCTCGACGTCCTCGGCGATGACGAGCAACGGCTTGCCGGTCTGCACGACTTTTTCGAGAACGGGGAGCATATCCTTGACGTTCGAAATTTTCCCTTCGACGATGAGAACGCTGGCGTCGTCTAAAGAAGCCTCCATGCGGTCGGGGTTCGTGATCATATACGGGCTGATATAGCCTTTGTCGAACTGCAGCCCCTCAACCATCTCGAGCGCGGTGCCGACGCTCTGGCTGTCCTCGACCGTTATCACTCCGTCCTCTCCGACCTTCTCCATCGCCTGGGCTATAAGCTCGCCCACAGCTTTGTCGTTGGCGGAAATGGAGGCTACCTGCGCGATTTTTTCGTGTTCCTTCACCTTGACCGCCTGTTCCTTGAGCTGATCGACTACAGATCG
>JAITAT010000197.1 GCA_031283975.1 Synergistaceae bacterium | reverse complement strand
TCCGAGGCGCTTGAAACCATAGCCCGCGAGCGCGCGGAAGGCGTGTATGTAGAATGGTCCGTCAACGAGAAAGCCGCCATGGAAGTGGCGGCCGGAGCGGCGATGGCCGGGGCCCGCGCGTTGGTCACGATGAAGCAGGTCGGCCTCAATGTCGCGTCGGATCCTTTGATGAGCCTGAATTATGTGGGCGTGAAGGGCGGAATGGTGGTGATGACGGCGGACGATCCGGGGCCCATATCGTCGCAGACCGAGCAGGACACGCGGCATTTCGGACGCTACGCCAAACTGGCCGTATTCGACCCTTCGAGCCCTGAGGAGGCGTATACGATGATAGCCGACGCCTTCGACTGCTCGGAAAAGATCGGGCGTCCAGTGCTCTTTCGTCCGACGACGCGCATCTGCCACAGCTACGCTTCCGTCGCCATGCTCGATCCGAGACCCCGCGCGGCCGCGGAGGGTTTCAGGAAGGACGGCGGGCGCTGGGTGATATTCCCCAGGCTGGCTTACGCAAACCACATCAAGATAGAGGAAGGGCTGGCGCGTCTGTCGGACGAGTTTTCGGACTACTGCGGCAACGTCCTCCGCGGTCTCGGCAAACGTGGCGTGGCCTCCGGCGGGGTGAGCTGGAGTTACGTCCTGGAGGCGTTGGAATGCGCGGACGCCGAATGTAAACTGCTTAAAATAGCGACGATACCATTTCCCGCCAAGCTGGGAGAAAAATTCATCGAGGGACTGGAATCCGTTCTTGTCGTGGAAGAACTCGACCCGGTCATAGAGACCGAACTCATATCGCTCCGCGGAAAGCTCGGCGTTAAGACCGAAATCAGGGGAAAACTGAGCGGGGATATGCCGAACGCGGGGGAAAACGCTCCCGGAGACGTGAGGAACGCGGTCTTGCGCTTTCTTGGGAAAGACCGAGAGACGGCCGCGCGCCGCCCGTCCGAACCGGCGCCCAAACTGCCGGCGCGTCCTCCCGTCCTGTGCGCCGGATGTCCTCACCGCGCGTCGTTTTACGCTGTCAAGCAAGCCGCCAGGGGACACAAAGCCGTTTTCTCAGGCGATATAGGGTGCTACACGCTCGGCAACGCGATGCCGCTCGATATGGTCGACACCTGCCTTTGCATGGGCGCCGGCATAACGATGGCGCAGGGACTTCACCGCGTCGAGCCCGACGCCGTCAATTTCGCTTTCATAGGGGACTCGACGTTCTTTCATACGGGCATACCGGGCGTGCTAAACGCGGTTTACAACAAGGCCGACGTCATCGTATCCGTGCTCGACAACTCCACTACGGCGATGACCGGCGGTCAGCCGCATCCCGGAACCGGCAGGACGGTCATGGGCGGCGAGACGCGCAAAGCCGATATATGCGGCGTACTCTCGGCCCTTGGCGTCGACGACGTTCAACGTGTGAACGCGTTCGACCTCTCGGCCTCGCAATTCGCCGCCGCGCGGGCGATGTCGCTTTCCGGCGTGAGGGCGATCATCTTCGAGGGCGGATGCGCGGCGCTTGCCCGCGGCAAAAGCGCGAGCCGCTCGATCGACTGGGATAAATGCGCGGGCTGCGCCGTATGCGTCGTAAACCTCGGCTGTCCGGCGCTCACAATGAAAGACAAAAAAGCGTTCATCGACGGCGCCGCGTGTACGGGGTGCGGAGTGTGCGGACAACTCTGCAAATTCGGGGCCATAAAATGACGAACGCTAAAATTACGAACTGTCTGATAGTCGGAGTGGGAGGGCAGGGGACGGTGCTCGCCTCCCGGCTCATGAGCGGCGCGGCCATGTCCGCGGGGCTCGATGTGCGCGGGAGCGAGACCATTGGCATGGCACAGCGCGGCGGCAGTGTCGCGAGCCACGTCCGTATGGGACGTAATATTCACTCCCCCATAATATTGCCCGGCGAAGCGGACGTCATACTCGCGTTTGAGCCGTGCGAAGGGCTCCGGGCGATGACATGGCTCAAACCCGGCGGAATGATGATAGTGTGCGACAGAGCCATACAGCCTTTTTCCTCGGGCGCGGAGGGCGGCTATGACGCGGCGGAGGTCATGGCGCGTATCGGTTCGGAGGCGGAGCGCCTGCATGTACTGAGCGGCGAATACATCGGCGAAAGATGCGGGATCATGTGCCTCAATGTCGCCGTGCTTGGCGCGGCGGCGGCCCTCGGCGTTTTGCCCTTTTCGGCGGACGATTTGGAACGAGTGATACGCGGGCGTTTTTCGGGCCGCATCGCGGATATGAACAAAAACGCGCTTCAAACGGGCGCCGAGACGGTAAAAAATAACGGGGGGATGGCTGCGCAATGGAAATGACCGACGAGACGCTCAAAGAGATAAAAAACAACATCAGGCACGCGAAACGCAGCGAATTTTACGGTAAATATTTCAGCGATATCGACCCCGAGGATATAAAGACCGAGGCCGATTTTCTGAAACTGCCGTTCACCGAAAAGGACGACCTTCGCGGGGCGTATCCGCTCGGCCTGAGAGCGGCGGAGGAGGAGAAAATAGTTCGCATACACTCGTCCTCGGGCACTACCGGCACGCCCGTGATCATTCCCTACACGGAACGCGACGTGCGCGACTGGGCGGTCATGTTCAAACGCTGCTACGAGACGGCGGGGGTGACTAAGCGCGACAGGGTGCATATCACGCCGGGCTATGGACTGTGGACGGCCGGAATAGGGTTTCAGGCCGGAGCGGAAATGCTCGGGGCGATGGCGCTGCCCATGGGCCCCGGCAACACCGACAAACAGTTGATGATGATGATGGACTTAAAGTCGACGGTACTCTGCGCGACTTCATCTTACGCCCTGCTGCTGGCCGAAAAGATAACCGACCGGGGCATCAGGGACAGGATTCATCTGAAAAGTGCTCTCATAGGCTCGGAGCGCTGGGGGGAAAAGATGAGGAAACGCATAGCTAACGAGCTTGGCGTCAGGCTTTATGACATATACGGCTTGACCGAGATATACGGCCCTGGCATAGGGATAAGCTGCGACCGCGCTTGCGGAATGCATATGTGGACGGATTATCTGTATTACGAAATCATCGACCCGAAAACCGGCGTTCGCGTGAAACCGGGGCAAGTGGGAGAGCTGGTCATAACCACCCTGAAAAAGGAGGGCGCTCCGCTGGTGCGTTACCGCACTCACGACCTCACCAGGGAGTTGGAAGGCGAGTGCGCCTGCGGCATGACGTATCCCCGTATCGACACTCTGATCGGGAGGTCCGACGACATGGTGAAGGTCAAGGGTTCCATAATTTATCCGAGCCGCGTCGACGAACTGCTTGCGGCGGTCGACGGC
>JAITAT010000192.1 GCA_031283975.1 Synergistaceae bacterium | reverse complement strand
GTAGGAGCATCGGGCCTATGGGCGCCTCAAACTCCGCAAGGGGCGAGTCCCTTGACCCTTTTTATATTTTTTTGTCTTCACCCCGAAGGGTGAAAACAAAAAAATTAAGGGAGTGCAGGGGGCTCCCATAGGCCCGGATGGGTTTACGGGCGCTTCCTGCCGGGTTCGGGCGCCCATATGCCCGATGCGCTTACGGGGAGCCGGAGGGTTTAATCCTGCGGTTTGGGGTTGATAATTGTGTGATATTTGTGTGTTGACAATTTAAACCCGTTATCTTATTCTCATACCGCGAACTTACCTAAACAGGAGGAGAAGCCATGTCGAAACGGATATTGTGTTACGGAGATTCCAACACGTGGGGTTTTATGCCCGAAGGGCAGCCGGAGGACTTGTCTTATTGGCTGAGATATCCCTTTGAGACGAGGTGGACGGGAATACTTCAGGGGCTTCTGGGACCCGAATACCGCATAATCGAGGAAGGATTGAACGGCAGAACCACCATGTGGGACGACCCCTGCGCCCCGTACAGAAACGCGCTCTCCTACATCGACGCGTGTCTCGAAACCCACGCCCCCATCGACCTGATAATGATAATGCTGGGCACGAACGACCTGAAACCGCGCATTTCCGGGCGCGCTTACGACAGCGCCGAAGGCGTGGACGTTCTGGTGAGCAAAATAAGACAAAATCCAAGCGGCAGGAACCGCGCCCACCCCCCACTACTGATAACGTCCCCCGTGGCCGTGGGGTCTCACATAGACAAAGTCCCCTTCGGCGACGAATTTGGCGGTAAAAACGCGCACGAGGAATCCCTCAAAGCCGCGGAGTATCTCAAACTCAAGGCGCATTCGCTGGGATGCGAATTCCTGGACGCCGCGAAATACGCCAAAACAGGAGCGGACGCCATTCATCTGGATGTGGAGAGCCACCGTAAATTGGCCGAGGCGCTGGCGAAAAAGATCAAAAAAATCATTTAGCGGTAAAGCGCCGAAGCCGTATGATGTCCCGGTGTTTTACCGCTGGATAAAATGTCATCCTCAAAATAGCACGGAATATCTCTCGATGTTGGACTTGTCGTAAAGCATAGGGTCTTCGAGAGTCAATATCTGTCCGTTGGGCTGAATCGTATACTCGCCGAGTTTCCTAGCCGTGAATTTCGCTCCCGGCCGCGGGACAAAACCCTCTTTTTTTTCGGCCCACACCATATAAACGCCCATATATCCCTCATACGGAGGATTCCAGAGCTGGAAGCCTTCGCATGTTCCATCGAGGACAAATTCCGCCATTTCGGAGGGAAGCGCAAGACCCGTGATCTTGATCCTGCCGGATAATCCGCTCTCGCGGACGACCTTGCAGACTGCGGGGAGCCCGACCGCGGTGGGAACGACCATACCTTTCATCTCAGGATATTTTGACAGAAGCGCCTTCGCTTCCGAAGCGGACTTTTCCGCTTGGTCGTCGCCGTAGACCACCTCCAAAAGTTCCATCTTTTGGTACTTTGGATTGTTTTTCAGTTCTTCCTTCATGAGACTGACCCACGTATTTTGATCGGGGGCGTCCACGGTCGCGGACAAAATGGCAAACTGCCCCTCATAACCGATCTGTTCGCCCAGCAGTTCTATCTGAGCGCCGCCGATCTTGTCGAAATTCACAGGCATGATCGCCGCGTCACGGTGCGCCTCGCTGCCCGGAATGTCCTGGTTGATGATGTACACGCGTATCCCCTTCCCTCGGGCTTCGTCGAAGGTTGAATTGAGGGCTGTGTTGGAATTCGCGGCGATGAATATAGCGTCGGCTTTATCCTGAATGGCCTTTTTCACGAATTCGACCTGGTTGTCGGCTTCGGCGGTCTGCGGCCCCGTGTAGACATATTTGAAGTTATCCTCGCCCAACTCAGAAATCGCGTCGTAAAAACCGGTGCTGAGCGCCTCGTAGTAGGGATTTCCCAGGTTTTTGGGAATGAAGTGGATGATGATTTTTTCATCATTTTCCTCCGTACTCGTTTCCTCTACGATTAATTGAGCGTCGCGCGCCTTATCGCCGGATGCCCAAAAAACAGCCAGACCTCCGGCGATAACCACGGCAATCAGCGCTATGACGAGAATATTCTTCCGCATTGATTTATCTCCCCTTACTTTTGAAATTATTCGGCTGGCGCGAGTTCACACGCCATAACGGCCCGGCCGCCCAAACACACACTATCAGGCGGCAAGGTATCTGTGCAGCACGGTCAAGAGTTCATCCATGTCGAGCGGCTTGCCTATGTGATCGTTCATTCCGGCCGCGATACATTTTTCTATATCCTCGCGGAATACGTTCGCGGTCATCGCGACGATCGGGATTTCTTTCGCCCTCGGATCGCCGAGCGCGCGAATGCGGCCCGTAGCCTCATATCCCTCCATCTCTGGCATCTGTACGTCCATGAAAATCATATCATATTTTTCGGGGGCTTCGGCGAATAAGCGGACGGCTTCCAGACCATTTTCCGCGCAGTCTATCTTGATCCCCGTCGGCTCCAGGAGCGACACTACTATCTCGCGATTGACTTCCACATCCTCAGCCAGCAGCAGGCATTTTCCTTCGAATCGCTCTATTTCGCACGGAGGTTCGTCGCCCGAGAGGATATTTCGCACGCCCAGGCATTCGTTGACGCAATCCGCCAAAGCGGACGGGAAAATTGGTTTCGGGATGAACTTGGACACGCCGGATTCTCGGGCCTCCGCCTCAATGATGGCCCATTCCGTCGCCGAAATCATGGTGACTACGGATTTCCTCCTGCTCCCCTCGCTTATGCGGCGCGAAAGTTCCATGCCGTCCATGCCGGGCATCTTCCAGTCCAGAAAGTAAATATCGTACGGGCCGTTTCGCTCGATCATGGCGAGAGCTTGTTCGCCCCCTTCCGAGAGGTCGCAGGAAAGCCCCAATCCCTTGGCAATTTCGCCGAAATACTCCAGGAAATCACTGTCGTCGTCCGCCACGAGCAGGCGTAAGTTTTTCCAGTTCACGATACCATCCAACATGCGGGGAGGACTCTCGTTCGAAGTCCGCTCGGCCTTTAGGGTAAAACTGAACGTGGAACCCCGGCCCGGTTCCGAATCCACCCATATCCTGCCGCCCATCATCTCCACGACGCGCTTTGATATGGCAAGTCCCAGGCCGGTGCCGCCGAATTTGCGCGACGTGCCGCTTTCCGCCTGCTGGAAGGACGTGAACAGCCTCGACTGCTGTTCCTCGCTGATGCCGATCCCCGTATCCGCGACGCTGACTTCGACGGCGCACAGGCCGTTTTCCTCTTTCAGAAGAGACGCTTTCAGATGTATCCTGCCCTCCGAAGGGGTAAATTTTACGGCGTTAGACAAAAGGTTCGCGACGACCTGCGCGATTCTCTGGTCGTCCCCTATCAGTTCATGCGGGATATTCCCGTCGAG
>JAITAT010000159.1 GCA_031283975.1 Synergistaceae bacterium | reverse complement strand
TTATCACGGTTCCCCGAGGCCGATCTCGCGCTCGACCGGCTTCAGTCCCTCGATCGTCTGCTCTATGAGCCATTCGAGCGATTCTTCCATCAGATGCGTGCCGCGCTCGATGACCTCTCTGTTCACGCCGCGCGCGAACGCCTTGTCCTTCCATTTTTTTCTCACGGATTTGACCTCGAGGTCGGAGAGGGAACGGCTGGGGCGCACCAGCGCGACCGCCGTCACAAACCCGGTCAGCTCGTCGATGGCGTACAGCGCTCGTTCCATGCGGCTTTCCGGCTCTACTCCTGAAAACTCCCACCCGTGCGCCAGTTCCGCGCGGATTATCTCTTCCTCGTAGTCCTGTTCGCGCAGCATATCTCCGCCTTTGACGGGATGCCCTCCCTCGACCGACTGCGTGGTCTCCCAGTCGATGTCGTGCAGCAGGCCGGCCCTCGCCCAAAGTTCCTCGTCCTCGCCGTAGTGCCGCGCCAGATGTTTCATGGCGGCCTCAACCGCCAGCGCGTGCCGGAAGTACATGTCGTCCCTGTTGTGTTCCTTAAAAAAAGCTATGGATTCATCCCTGCTGTACTTCATGATGCCGTTACCGCCTCCGGTTTTGAGATCATAATTGAATTCAGGGCACGGCGGTCTCCAAGACCCGCGTCACCTCGCCGCGGTCCTCGAAAACGTCCGACGCGAGACCCGCCTCGGCGCGCAGTGTCCGTGAGAGTTCATCCGGGTAGGGATTCATGTACACTATCCGCCCGCACCCGGAATTTATCAGCAATTTGGAGCAGATGGAACAGGGTTCGTGTGTGACGTATATCTCGCATCCGTTTATGGAAGTTCCCGACGCCGCGGCCTGGGTCACCGCGTTCATCTCCGCGTGCGACCCCCTGCATATCTCGTGGCGCTCTCCCGAGGGAATCCCCATCCGCTGTCTGAGGCAGCCGATGTCGGTGCAGTGGCTCGTTCCGGCGGGAGAGCCGTTGTAACCGGTCGCTAAAATGCGATTTTCGGCCACTATGACAGCGCCTACGCGCCGCCTGAGACATGTGCTTCTTGTGGAGGCTATCATCGCCATGGCGAGAAAATACGCGTCCCAGCCGGGCCTTTTGTTTCCGTCATATATCAAGGTTGCGTACCTCGCGCGCGTGGTTCTCGATGAATTCGCGTCTCGGCTCCACGGCATCGCCCATCAGGATGCCGAACAGCTCGTCGGCGAGCACGGCGTCCTCAACCTGAACCTTGAGGATTATCCTGTTGTCGGGATCCATCGTGGTATCCCAGAGCTGTTCTGGGTTCATCTCCCCCAGTCCCTTGTACCGCTGTATGTGCAGCCGCTTCGGGTCTTTTCCGGCGGCGGCGTCCTTCATCTCCTTGTCGGAGTAGCAGTAGGAGACGTTTTTTCCCTCCTGCACGCGATACAGCGGCGGCTGGGCCACGAAGAGGTGCCCGTTCTCGATTATCTGCGGCATGTAGCGGTAGAACAGCGTGAGCAGGAGCGTCCTTATATGCGCCCCGTCGACATCGGCGTCAGCCATGATGAAAATTTTGTGATATCTCAGCCTGCCCGGATCGTAGCTGTCGTTTATGCCGCATCCCAGCGCCTGAATTATCGTCCTCACCACGTCGTTGGACAGTATCTTGTCGAGCCGCGCTTTTTCGACGTTAAGTATTTTGCCCCTCAGCGGGAGTATGGCCTGAAAACTTCTGTCGCGTCCCGGTTTGGCGCTGCCGCCCGCGCTATCGCCCTCCACGATGTAGAGTTCGCTCCGCGACGGGTCGCGGTTCGAACAGTCCGCGAGCTTGCCCGGAAGGTCAAGCTTGTTCATCGGCGTTCCGCGCTGGATCAGCTCGCGCGCCTTGCGGGCCGCCTCGCGTGCCTGGCGCGCCTTTATGGCCTTCTCGACTATGGGTTTCAGTATCTCGGGGGTTTCCTCCAGCGCGACCTTCATTCCCTCGTAGACCAGGGAATCGACTATGCCCTTGATGTCGCTGTTGCCCAATTTTGTCTTGGTCTGGCCCTCGAACTGCGGCTCCGGAAGTTTTACGGATATGACCGCCGTCAGCCCTTCCTTGAGGTCGTCTCCGGACAGGTTTGGGTCCTTTTCCTTCAGCACTTTTCCGCGCCTCGCCTCGTCGTTGATCGCCCTCGTGACCGCGGTGCGGAAACCGGATACGTGGGTTCCACCCTCGACGGTATTTATGAGGTTGGCGAAGGCGAATATGCGCTCGATATACGTGTCGTTGTACTGAAGCGCCACTTCGACCGTCGCGCCGTCCTTCGCCCCATGAATGTACACCGGTGGCTTGAACGAAACTTCCTTGCCTCGGTTGAGGTATTCCACGAAAGAACGGATGCCGCCGTCGTAGTGGTACGTCTTGACCGGCTCTCCGTCGAATTGCGGCCGCTTGTCGGCGAACGTTATCGTGACGCCCGTGTTGAGGAAGGCCAGTTCCCGCAGCCGGCCTTTCAGTATATCCGCCGAATACTCTACCGTGGTGAATATATCGCCGTCCGCCATGAACGTGACCCTGGTGCCGGTCTCGTTCGAGTCTCCCGCTCTTTTCAGCTCGGTGACGGGGACGCCGCGCTCGTACCTCTGGACGAACTCCCCGCCGTCGCGCTTGATGTTCAGCTCCAGCCATTTCGAGAGCGCGTTCACCACCGAGACCCCCACTCCGTGAAGTCCCCCCGATACCTGATAAGCGCCCTTGTCGAACTTGCCTCCGGCGTGCAGCACGGTCATGACCACCTCGGCCGCCGATTTTCCCATCGCCTCGTGATATTCGGTGGGGATGCCGCGTCCGTTGTCCTGAACGGAGACGCTGCCGTCGGCCTCCATCGTCACGTCTATTTTGTCGCAGAAGCCGGCGAGGGCTTCGTCTATCGCGTTATCGACCACTTCATACACGAGGTGATGCAGTCCGCGGGCGCTCTGGTCGCCTATATACATGCCGGGGCGTTTGCGAACCGCCTCCAGCCCTTCGAGCACCTGGATATCCTTCGCGCCGTAATTGGCGTGCGCCGTCTCTTCAGCCATGCCGCAAGTTTCCTCCATTCAGCATTTTAATTCCCCTGCCGTCTCCGCGATTTCCGAAATTCCTGCTCCTCCTGTCGATGACGAGCGGCGTGAAGCCGGATTCTCTTTCATTTCCGCAGCGGAGCAAGACGCGCGTTCCGCCGTCCCGTCTGACGAGGGCGACGACATTTTCCAAAATTATAATATTGTCGTCTTCCAGAAAGAGAAACAGCACGATCCCCCCATATATATATTATAATAATGTCATTATATCAGAAGAGTCGGGAGGCTGCTCAAATGGGAGAGCGAAGAAAACGCGCGGCGGGAGTGCTGTTGCACATATCGAGCCTTCCGGGTTCATACGGATCGGGGGATTTCGGCGA
>JAITAT010000082.1 GCA_031283975.1 Synergistaceae bacterium | reverse complement strand
GCGATTTCTGCTGCGACTTGCATATCATATGTTTTGTCTCGTTACGACAGATACGTAACATATTATATCATCCAGTCGTCAGAGCTATTCGGCCAATCCGTTACCGCACCGCGATTTATTTTTGTTTCATTTTTTGAATAGGAAAAAAGCGTTTTATATGATATGCTTTCAGTAAATAACTCTATAAGAAGAGGGGTGGGATGAACATGAGCGACTCGCGCGATCGGTGGATGGTAGGAGACCTGCTCGATGCAATGTCAGGCTCCAATGTTCCGAGCTATGTCACGATGGTCATTCAGGAGATTCAGACGTGGCTTATGTCTGTGGTGTCCGAAGACTACATCGTCGATTCGGCCGACGTCGCGTCAGGAGATCACCCTCTTTCCGCCGATTTGGATTATCTTTTCTCGCGTGTCGAATGGGCGGGTTCTTACGCGGATATCCTTCCCATACTCAAGGGCGCTCCTAAGATGGAGGACGCGATAGTATTGTCCGTCGGCCCCATAATATTGGACGAAGGTCTGCGCATGATGGTGGATCATACCGCGCTTTTCGCCGGCGACGTCTGCAAACGGGTGTGGCTGATCTCCGACACATGGGTGATAGGCGACGTACTCTCGTATGTGCCTCATTTGAGCGCGCTGCGCAAGCGCGGCATTGAGGTGCGTTTCATGCTGGTGACGCCGTGGAACTACTGCGAGGTGCCGTGGAACAGTGGGAGCAGAGACACCAAATGACAAACACCGGGGTTTCAGCGGCGCTGCGCCGGATTATACGCGCTGTTGCCGTCCGGAGTAAAAACGCTGAAACAAGAATGTTGGTGTCAAGCACTAAAAAGTGCGTAATTTGATATTTCCACGCTCTGCCCTTGCGGCGGCGATTTCTGTGTCAATAGTTTAATGATCTCTTGATAATTGCGATCAGCGCTTTTCTTGCGCGGCGTCTTGAAATGTGTTAATATTCCCTAGCTAAAACACACGCGGGGGGATCGTCAGCTTGTCGCCGGTAATCGGTGGGTCTGGCGGAGAGAATCCCGCGGAGGTAAAAACAAGGAGGAATAATTTTGGGCGTAGTCAATATGAAACAACTGTTGGAGTGCGGTGTTCACTTCGGCCATCAGACCCGCAGATGGAACCCGAAGATGAAGCCGTATATTTTTACCGAGAGAAACGGCATTTATATCATCGATCTTCAAAAAACCGTCAAAGGCCTCGAGAAGGCTTACGATTTCGTGCGCGAGGTGGCGAAAAACAACGGCAGCGTGCTTTTCGTCGGGACTAAGCGTCAGGCACAGGATCCCATCCGCGACGAGGCTCTGAGGTGCGGGCAGTTTTTCATAAATCAGAGATGGCTTGGCGGGCTCCTCACCAACTTTTCCACCATCCGCAAGCGCGTCAACCGCATGGTGGAGCTTGAAACGATGGATGCGGACGGTTCCATCAACAGATATCCTAAAAAAGAGGTCATCAAACTGCACAAAGAAGGGGAGAAACTTGGAAAATATCTCTCCGGCATAAAGGACATGAAGGAAGTCCCGAGCGCGCTGTTTATCATAGATCCGCGCAGAGAGACGATTGCCGTCATGGAGGCCCGCAAATTGAGTGTGCCCGTGATCGCGATAGTCGATACCAACTGCGACCCCGAAATCATAGATTACCCCATTCCGGGCAACGACGACGCGATCAGAGCTATCGAACTCATAGTGAACCTGATGGCCAACGCTTATATAGAAGGGCGTCAGGGTGTCGACAGCGGGGCGCCGCATGCCCGGGAATTCGGCGACGACGAGGAGATGTCCGCGGGCGCTGAAACCATCGAGATACGCGAGAAGCTGGACGACGAATACTCCGCGGTCGGCGAAAAAGCGGCAAATCAGGAACTGGAGGAACGTAAAGGCTGGAAGGAGTCGATATGACATGGCTGTTGACACCGAATCTGTAAAAGAACTGCGCGCTCGCACCGGAGCCGGCATGATGGACTGCCGGAACGCCCTTGCCGAGTGCGGCGGCATCGAGAAAGCTATAGATTATCTTCGCGAAAAGGGGCTTGCGAAAGCCGCTAAAAAAGCGGAGCGCGTCGCCTTGCAGGGAAGTGTGTTCAGCTATATTCACACCAACAACAAGATAGGCGTTTTGCTCGAACTCAATTGCGAAACCGACTTTGTCGCCAAAACCGACGAATTCAAGACACTCGGACACGAACTGTGCATGCAGATTGCCGCCGCGAATCCGTCGTACATATCGATAGAGGACGTTTCCGCGGACGATCTGGAGCGCGAGAGGGACATATACCGCAAACAAGCTCTGGAAGAGGGAAAACCGGAGAAGATGCTCGACAGGATAGCCGACGGCAAGATAAACGCTTTCTATCAGGACAACTGTCTTTTGGAGCAGAACTACATCCGCGATCCCAAGGTCAAAATTAAAGACCTCATCGTCGCCGATATAGCGAAGATGGGTGAAAACATAGTCGTTCGCAGGATGGCGAGGTTCGCCATAGGAGCGTAGCGGACATAGACGCGATTCCGGGGCGGGGGAGTTATCCCTCGCCTTTTTCATATATCGTTCGGGGGGAGCGGTGGACGTGCCGATAAGATATAAGAGAATATTGCTGAAACTGTCCGGTGAAATACTCGCCGGGGATGAAAGATCCGGACTTAATTACCCCGTCATCAACGATATATGCCGGGAGATAGCCGAAATAGCTCAAGCTGGAATAGAGACCGCCATGGTCGTGGGCGGGGGAAATTTCATACGCGGCGCGCGGGCCGTGGAACAGGGCATGGATCGTGTGCAGGCCGACCAAATGGGCATGCTTGCGACCGTGATAAACGCGCTCGCGCTGCAGAACGCCCTGGAGCAATTGGGAATGCCCACGAGGGTGCAGACGGCGATAGAAATGCGCTCTGTGGCCGAACCTTTTATCACCCGCCGCGCCGTTCGCCACCTTGAAAAAGGCCGCGTTCTGATTTTCGCGGCGGGAACCGGATCGCCGTATTTTTCGACGGACACGGCGGCCGCGCTGCGCGCTTCGGAGATTAAATCCGAATGCCTATTGAAAGCTACGAAGGTAGATGGTATATATGATAAAGATCCGGTCAAATTCCCGGACGCTAGGTTTATGCCGGAGGTCGGTTTCGATGACGCCATCGGGTTGCATCTCAAAGTGATGGACGGGGCGGCTTTCTCGCTCTGTATGGAGAATAAAATGCCCATAATCGTCTTCAACGTACAGAAGAAGGGCAATCTGGCAAGGCTGCTTATCGCCGGAGAGCGAATAGGTTCGATCGTATCGTGACGAAATCACCGATAAAGGAGTGCTGCGAATGCCTCAAAATTTGCTGAAGGATTTGAAAAATCGCGCGGCAAAAACCCTCGAACATCTGAGGGGAACATACGCCGGAGTCAGAACCGGGCGGGCGCACCCCGCTCTGGTCGAGGACATCAAGGTCGATTATTTTGGAACGGTGATGCCCCTCAAGCAACTGGGCACGGTGAATATTCCCGAACCGCGGCAAATAGTGATAACGGTTTGGGATAAAACGGCTCTCAAAGCCGTCGAAAAAGCTATACAGGCGTCTCCTCTGGGAATCAACCCGCAGCCTGACGGCGAAGTCATCAGGCTCAACATTCCCGAACTGACGCGCGAACGGCGCGGCGAACTGACAAAGCTGGTGAACAAATACGCCGAGGAATCGCGGGTGGCAGTGCGCAATATCCGCCGTGAAACAGTGGATTCGTTCAAAAAATTGGAGAAAGACTCCAAAATAGGCGAGGACGAACTCAAAAAATACCAGAAGGAAGTTCAGGATATAACCGACGAGACGATTAAAAAAATCGACGTCATACTGGCGGAGAAAGAGAAAGAAATAATGGACGAGTAAAAATCGTCCGGCTATTTGTAATAGTCCGCCATCGGGTGAGTCATTCTCGCGTCGGACAGGACTTTTTGCACGTTTTCACGCAATGTCCGCAGTGGTTCCGTGCCCTGAGGCAGTTCGTCCGAGGCGGCTATTTTTCTCGAACCCACGTAAAAAACCTGATTCGCGCCGTCCCCGCCGCTTTCAATTCTTACGTCGAAAGGGACTGTTTCCAGTTGCAGGTACTCCCAGAGATCGCCGGCGACCCGGCCGAAAAGTTTCCTGGTCGGCTCATCACCGCGTCCGCGCCACACTTCCGTGTCGTCTATTAGGAGAGTCGCTTCAATATCTCCCGACGTTTCCCCGACCGACGTCCTGAGGTTGCCGAGGGCGTATTTCCTTCGGATGGGAATGCCGTGATCGTTGAGATATTTTTCGGCCGAGGCTATCCGCTCGTCGGTTTCGGGGTGAGTCTGGTATATTCCGGGGTTGATGTCGGGATGTTTCAGACGTTCCTCTTTGAGGCGCTCCTGTACCGTCAGCATGCCGACTGGGTTGTATCCCGCGCGGGCGAGAATGTCTATGCCCAGACCGTCAGCTTCCTTTTCGAGGTCTATGCTGTAGGCTCCCATTATCGCCACTTGCAGAACGTTCGCGGCAACCATGGCGGCCGCGCTGCCTTTGCTCACTATAGCCGTGGCGATGGCGAGCAGCGTCATTCTGTTGTTTCTGGCCGATTGTATTATGACATGCTTTTTATCCGCGTGAACCATCTCGTGCGCAACGACCCCGGCAAGTTCCGTGTCGGTTTTGACGAAATCCAGCATTCCCGTCGTCACGTACATTTTACCGCCGGCGAGGGCAAATGCGTTCACCATTTTGTGGTCAATTATGCCGATGTCAAAGGGAAGATTGCGCTCCATATAAGGGCTGAGCCTGTTCACTATCGTTTCGACCTTCGCTCTGTATACCGGGTTTACCAATACCGGCCATGTCTTTTCTATTTCCGCGGCGGCCCGGTCGCTCAGTTTTTTTTCCTGCGGTGTCGCGTCGGACCGCGGCGACATGTCCGGCGATACGGCATCGGGGGCGGCTATAACCGCCCCCGATGCGAAAAACATCACAACCGCTATTACCGCGAAAATACCGCTACCTTTCATGGCGGCGTTAAAACGCGGTCATACCCTGAGAATAGCTTTTCATCGCCGCCCGGTTACGGCCCATTTTAAGCAGTGTTGCGCGCATCTCGGCGAGGTGATCTTCAAGGGCTTTTCTTATTTCTCCCTCCTTGTGCAGAAGTTTCTGACCGAGTTCGCGGATATCGTTTATGTTGCACACTATCTGATTGTACCCGCTTTCGCCTATACGAACCGCTATCGAGTTCCAGAAAACGGGTCCTTCTCTGCCGTCTGAAATTCCCAGAGATTCGGAAATTTTGTTCCATCTTTCTAGCAGATCTTCCTGCCGCGATATGATGGCCTGCTTGCGCTGAAGAACATCCAGCAAACCTTCCATGTCCGACTCGCGAACGCGCGCTTCTTCATCGTCAACGAGCAGTTCGAGTGATTTGTAAAGGCTTAATTCTTCCTGAACCAGCGAGCTGAGCGTATTGAAAAAATCAGTAGGCAAAATTCGTCCCTCCCGCCTGCGGTGTTATCGCAGGAGATTTTTTACCCTTAGCCGCCTCTTTTTTGAGTTTGGCTATCGCTTCGAGCCAGGTGGCTTTCAGTTCCTCCATCATGGAGCGCACGTTCCTCACGATATTCGTATCGTGTTTCACGTTGGCGTCCACCAACTGGCAATACATGAAATCGTACAAACGCATAAGCGAGGAGGCCACTTCTCCTCCCTGTTCCACATTGAGGGTCACCATGAGTTCTCGTACCACCGACTGAGCTCTCTGCAGATTACTGTTTATCTGTTCCGCGTCTCCGGCCGCAATCGCCTTTTCCGCCGCGTTACAAGACCTGATACCGATATCGTAGGTGATTATCAGCAACTGCTCCTTGGAGGCCATCTGGATCTGATTGATCCGATAAGTATCCTGAGCCTGCTGTGTCAAACGTTCGTCCATTAAGTCAGCCTCCATGCCATAGCGTTTGGGCCTTGCGTTATCAGCTATATTTTATTATCGGCAGTATAAGAGGCTGTATTAAGGGGGTGCATAAGTATTTTTCGCAAAATTTGTATAAAACAATCAAAATTTAATAAAAATGGTCGGGATGAGAGGATTTGAACCTCCGACACCCTGCACCCCATGCAGGTGCGCTAGCCAGGCTGCGCTACATCCCGAAGCAGGGATTATTTTACATGTCTTTTACGCGCCGGTCAAGGGATTCGGGGTGTCCTAATTGCAATCAGGCTTGACAAAAAAGATAAAATCAATATGCTATGCTCGACTAAGTTGTATGTACACATAGTCTTTATTGTTTGAAAGTGGTGGTGATATTCATTATTATGAAAGAAAATAAAACATTTCCGAACCTTACGCCCTGTCATTGTATGAACACACGTTGGGTGTCAAGGGAAGTCAGTAGGTTTTATCAAAATCTGTTCGCTCAATGCGGATTGAACCTCACGCAATACGCATTGCTTGGTTACATCAAACGCTGCGGGCCGCTCACGATGAATGAACTCTCGCAAGTTTCCCATTTGGAGCGTACGACGCTTGTAAGAAAGCTGAAATCGTTGCAAACCGAAGGATTCGTCTGCATGTATACGAGCGACGCTTCAAGGGCCAACTTGGTCGCAATTGCGGACAAAGGAAGAAAAATCTTAGAGCAAGCAGATCCATATTGGAGCAAGGCACAGGAATCCTTCAGGGCGCAATTCGATGACGTTGAATGGGAATATTTTGTGAAAATTTTGCAAAAACTGAGCAGAATCAACGAGCAAGATTCTTGATGAGAGAAAACCGCGTTTATCTGTTCGCTATGCAATATCAATGTTCGCCTATTTGACAGGTTCATGCGAAATGGAAATCAGCGCGCGCCGCTTAAATCCCGCGGTATTTGTACCCGAATAAATCTATCTCCGCGCCGCACGCAATTTAATTTCTCTAAGCGCCCACGCCGCCTTTTCGCGCACGATCTCATGCTCGTCACGCAACATTTTTTCGATGTATGCGATCTTGCCCGGCGCGCC
>JAITAT010000072.1 GCA_031283975.1 Synergistaceae bacterium | reverse complement strand
ATCTCGGCTCCCATGCCGCGCAGAAGTTCCATGACCTCTTTGACGGAACCGCCGGTGGTGACCACGTCCTCCACGATCAGTACCCTCTCCCCCCGCTCGACGCTAAATCCCCTGCGAAGCGACATGACACCGTTTTCCCTCTCGGCGAAAATATTCCTGACACCCAAGGCGCGCGCCGTCTCATACGCCATTATTACCCCGCCGATCGCCGGACCCGCCACCGCGTCTATCTCTGTTCCAGCGCTCCTGAACATACCGGCGAGCATGGCGCACAGCGCCGCGCTCGCTTCTGGACGCTCGAAAAGCCTGGCGCACTGCATGTACCTGTCACTGTGCCGCCCCGACGTCAGCCTGAAATGACCCGTCTGAAGCGCCCCAAGCCGGCGCAGCGTCTCCAATGGTTCCATATCGTTCATCCTCCTTTAATAAGTTAAGAAAGTACGGCCGCGCGGCGAAGCTTCGAGGTTTTGACCCCGCGTCTCACAAGATAGATTATACAAGATTGACGAATCGGGCAGGAGTCCGGGAGGTACCATTCATTAATTACATAAACGAATGACGGCGCTCTCGGAACACCCCGATATCCCGCTCTTTGCACAGATTTGACAAAACCGCGATTCCAGTTTTGACACAACCTCAATAGACTTTATTCATTGTCAAAAACCAAATATATCAAGGAGGAAAAAAGTATGAAAAGATCCTCATTCTTCACCATCGCTGCGGCGGCTCTGCTGCTCGCCGCAGCAGGAAGCGCCCCGGCGTGGGCCGCGAAATCGGGGGCCGTCACGGTCGTATCCCGCGAGGACGGATCAGGGACGCGGGGGGCGTTCATCGAGCTGTTCGGCGTTCAGGACGCGGAAAAGGTCGACAGGACGACCGATAACGCGGAGATAACGAACAACACGGGGGTAATGATGACGTCCATCGCCGGCAGCGAGAATTCCATCGGCTACATATCGCTCGGCTCCCTGAACAACACGGTCAAAGCGCTGAAAATCGACGGCGCCGAGGCCACGGTAGACAATATCAACAGCGGAAAGTACGCCATCTCACGCCCGTTTTTGATCGCCACAAAGAGCGGCGTCAGTCCAGACGCAGCGAATTTCATCAATTTCCTGCTGAGTTCGGACGGGCAGGACGTCATCCAGAAAAACGGCTATATAAGGGTCAAGGACAAAGGCCCGTTCAAGGGCGCCAAGAGTTCGGGCAAGATAGTGGTGGCGGGTTCGTCGTCCGTAACTCCGGTCATGGAAAAGCTTAAGGAAGCCTATCTGAAGATCAATCCCGGCGCGAACATCGAAATTCAGCAGAGTGACTCGTCGACCGGCATAAACGCCGCCATATCCGGCATCTGTGACATAGGCATGGCTTCGCGCGAACTCAAATCGAGCGAAACCGAGAAAGGGCTTACCGGCACGGTCATAGCGATGGACGGAATCGCGGTCATCGTCAACAACAAAAACCCCATCGACAATTTGAGCAAAGATCAGATCAAAGGAGTTTTCACGGGAGAGATAACCGACTGGACGCAATTGAACTGACGGCGGATCGGACGGAAGGCAGATGAAAGAGAAATTCATGCGGATGGTATTTTTGATTGCGGCCTGCGCGTCTATCATGTGCGTGCTGCTCATCTGCCTTTTTATCTTCGCTAACGGCCTGCCCGCGATCGTGAAGATAGGGCCACTCAATTTTCTCGCCGGAATGCGATGGAGGCCCGGAAGCAACTTGTACGGGATAGCGCCCATGATACTCGGAAGCATATACGTCACGGCGGGCGCTATCCTCGTCGGGGCGCCGCTCGGAGTTTTGACCGCGGCGTTCATGGCTCATTTCTGCCCTAAGCGCGCGTACAAGATACTGAGCCCCGCCATTTCGCTGCTCGCGGGCATACCATCCATCGTATACGGCTTTTTCGGCCTGGTGGTAATGGTTCCGGCCGCGCGCGTCATGTTCGGGGGGAGCGGAAAGAGCATGGCGACGACTTCGGTCATCCTGGGGATAATGATCCTGCCGACGATCGTAACGGTTTCCGAGGCGGCCATACGCGCCGTGCCGGACTATTATTACGAAGGCGCGCTGGCACTCGGCGCCACGCACGAGCGGGCGGTGTTTTTCGTCATGCTTCCGGCGGCGAAGTCCGGCGTTCTGGCCTCCCTCATTTTGGGCGTCGGGCGCGCTATCGGCGAGACCATGGCGGTCATAATGGTCGCCGGAAATCAGCCGATCGTCCCGAAAAGCCCCTTCAACGGGCTCCGGACGCTTACGGCGAATATCGTACTCGAAATGGGCTACGCCACAGACCTGCACAGAGAGGCATTGATCTCGACGGCGGCCGTGCTGTTCGTCTTTATCCTGATAATAAACTGTCTTTTTTCCCTGCTCAAAAGCCGGATACCGTCGTGAAAAAGCGCCGCGTTTTCGGATACGATCCGTTATCCTCCGCTTTTCGCTTCCTGGTGTTCGGGGCGGCGGGCGTCACCGCGTTCATCATCATATTCCTCATCGGATACATCACGGTTATGGGGCTGCCCAATATCACTCCGGAATTGTTTTCGTGGACGTACAGCAGCGAAAACGTATCCCTCACCCAGTCCTTGATCAACACGGCGCTGGTGGTCGTTCTGTCGCTCGCTTTCGCGGCGCCGCTCGGAATATTCGCCGCCATTTACCTGGTGGAATACGCGAAACGGGGCAACAAGCTGGTTTCGTTGGTGCGTCTCGCGTCGGAGACCCTCGCCGGTATACCGTCCATAGTATACGGGCTCTTTGGAATGCTTCTTTTCGTCGTCTACCTGCGATGGGGCTTTTCGCTCCTGGCGGGCGCGTGTACCCTCGCCGTCATGGTTCTGCCGCTTATAATGCGCACGGCGGAGGAATCGTTTCTGTCGGTTCCCGACTCGTACCGCGAGGGCAGCTTCGGGCTCGGGGCGGGACGGCTGCGAGTGGTGTTCGCCATCGTGCTTCCGTCAGCGATGCCCGGAATACTGGCGGGAATAATCCTTGCCATCGGCAGGATAACGGGCGAAACGGCGGCGCTGATCTTCACCGCGGGAACGGTGGCGAAATTGCCCGACAGCCTGTTCTCCTCCGTCCGGACACTATCCGTTCACATGTACAACTTATCCAGCGAAGGGCTGTATTTGAAACAATCTTACGCCACGGCTTTCGTACTCATATGCCTGGTTCTCTGCATAAACGCGGCCTCGGCGTATTTAGCGAAAAAAATCGCGGGAGGACGCAATGGATAAAATCAGCGTAACGGATCTGAACCTGTATTACGGCGACTTTCAAGCGCTGAAAAATATAAACCTCGGCATAGCCCCGAACGAGATCACGGCGTTCATAGGCCCGTCCGGCTGCGGCAAGTCCACTCTTCTCAAAACCCTCAACAGGATGAACGATCTCGTGGAGGGCTGCGGAATAACGGGGCGGGTTTGCCTGGACGGCGAGGATATTTACGGCGCGATAGACGTGAACATGCTTCGCAAACGGGTGGGAATGGTGTTTCAAAAACCAAACCCCTTCCCCATGAGCATTTACGACAACATCGCTTTCGGCCCGAGGACGCACGGCGTACGCTCGAAGGTCAAACTGGACATGCTGGTCGAAAAATCGCTCAAGGACGCGGCTATATGGGACGAAGTCAGCGACAGGCTCAGAAAAAACGCGCTGTCGCTGTCAGGCGGCCAGCAGCAGCGCCTGTGCATAGCGCGGGCTCTCGCGACCGAGCCTGAGGTCCTTTTGATGGACGAGCCCACCTCGGCGCTCGATCCGATTTCCACGTCGAAAATCGAGGATCTTGTCACGGAATTGAAACATGAATATACAATTGTCATAGTGACGCATAACATGCAACAGGCGGCGCGAATCTCCGACAAAACCGCTTTTTTTCTGCTCGGGGAAGTGATTGAATATGACATTACGGAGAAGATATTCTCCTTTCCAAAGGACAAGAGGGCGGAAGATTATATTACGGGGAGGTTCGGCTGATGAGGGACAATTACAGAAAGCGGCTCGAAACATTGCATACGGATCTTATCTTCATGGGCGCCCTGTGCGAGGACGCCATAGCGAACGCCGTGAAGGGCCTGCTCGACGAGAATCCGGCTCTGCTGCAAAAAGCCATAGAGATAGAAAAAGAGATAGACCTCAAGGAGCGCGAGATAGAGTCGTTCTGTATCAGGCTTTTGATCCGCGAACAGCCGGTGGCCGGAGATTTGCGGCTCATAACCGCCGCTCAGCGGATGATCTCGGATATGGAGCGCATCGGCGATCAGGCGGCGGATATCGCTGAACTCGCCCCCTTTATGGCCGGAAGCGCCGTGAAAAGTGACATCCACATCAACGAAATGGCGGACGCCACAGTCAAAATGCTGTCCGACAGCGTGGATTCCTTCGTCTACGGCGACCTCGAAAAAGCGAGAGCCGTCGTCGATTATGACGACATAGTGGACGGGCTGTTCGCCAAGATAAAACACGAACTTATCGATCTGATAGCCCTGGACGGCGCGAACGGCGAGGCGTGCCTCGATCTCCTGATGATAGCCAAATATCTCGAACGTATCGGCGACCACGCCGTGAATATCGCGGAGTGGGTTACTTATTCCATAGCGGGGGAAAGAAACGTTTCGGAATGATCTACCTGGTAGAGGACGACGACAATATTCGCCAGCTTGTGATTTACACCCTCCAAAACACCGGGTTTGAGGCGAAGGGATTTTCAAACGGGCGGGATTTTTGGCAGGCGGTCGCGGAAACCCGGCCCTGTCTCGTCCTGCTAGACATAATGCTGCCCGGGGAGGACGGTATCGCCATACTGAAACGCCTGCGCGCGTCGAAGGCCACCGCCGGACTGCCGGTCATGATGCTCACCGCCAGGGGAACGGAATACGACAAGGTGCTTGGCCTGGAGACGGGCGCGGACGATTATCTCGCGAAACCGTTCGGGATGATGGAGATGGCGGCGCGAGTGAAAAATCTCTTGAAAAGAACCGGGCCAAAGGCCGGGGCGGACGAGTACCGGTCGGGCGCGCTCGCCGTCAGCATTCCACGCCACTCTGTGAGCGTGAACGGCGCGGACGTCGCGCTGACACTGAAAGAGTTCGACCTTCTCGCTTATCTGCTCAAAAATTCCGGCGTGGTCCTCTCACGGGATCGCATCCTGCAGGCCGTGTGGGATTACGATTTCGAGGGCGAAACGAGAACGGTCGACACGCACATACTCACGCTGCGAAACAAACTCGGGGTGTGCGGGAAGCTGATTCAAACCGTGCGCGGCGTCGGATACAGAATGAAGGGTTCGGAATGAAACGGACGATAATCCTTTTCACCTGCGCGCTCTCGGTATTTTCGATAATCCTGACGGCCGCCCTGATTCATCTGGAGGTTTATTGGGAGTTTTCCGAAAGAGCCAGACGGGAAATAGCCGTGGAATCCAGCTACATCGCCGGAGGGGTCGAAATCGCGGGCGCCGGTTATCTGCAATCCATTCCAGGCGAAGCGTTGAACCATCGCGTCACGCTGATATCCAAAGACGGCGCCGTCCTCTTTGACAGCGACGCGGAAGCCGACCGGATGGAAAATCACCTCGGCAGGCCCGAGGTAATATCGGCCGCCCAAAACGGCTTCGGCGAGAGCACGAGGTTTTCCGAAACGATGCGCCGGCAGACTTATTATTACGCGGCGCTCCTGGACAACGGAGATATTTTGCGCGTCGCGAGTACTTCCGACAGCGTTTTTGCCTCTTTCGCCAGGCTGGTTCCGCTGACGCTCGCCATCGTTGCGGCGGTAATATGCGCGGCCGTGTCTATCGGCTCCCGTATGGCGGGCAAGATCGTCGAGCCGCTCAACGGGCTTGACCTCGAAAACCCCGAGAACAATCTCGTTTACAAAGAACTCAGTCCCATGCTCGCCCGAATAAAACGCCAAAACGTCACGATCGCCGCGCAGATGGACGAGATGCGAAAAAAGCAGCTCGAATTTTCCGCAATCACCGAAAATATGCGCGAAGGCCTTCTGGTGCTGGATAAGGATGCCAACGTAATCTCATGCAACAAAAGCGCCCTCTCCCTTCTGCGCACAAATTTCACCGGTCGCCGGAACATACTCGCGCTGCGCAGGGACGAGCCCTTCCGCCGCGTCGCCGAAAACACGCTCAACGGCGCGCCGTCCGAGGCGACGTTCACACACTCCGGCAGACATCTGCTCATCATCGGCAATCCTGTCACGGACAATGGGGAAGTGCAGGGCGCGGTGCTGATGCTCATGGATGTGACCGAACGCGAGGACAGGGAAAAATTGAGACGCGAGTTTTCCGCCAAC
>JAITAT010000064.1 GCA_031283975.1 Synergistaceae bacterium | reverse complement strand
GCGATATTTGTATAATACAATCAGCGATAGGCATATATATGCCACATAATTATCGTTGAGGAGGAACTATGAATTTAGGCGTCACACTGACACAGAACAAGCTGAGAGAGTTTCTTCTGAACGTGGGCACGGTGCGTCCCGTGTTCATCTGGGGAGCGCCGGGCATTGGCAAGTCTTCGCTGGTGGAGCAATTCGCCGCGGAGCTGGGAATGGAATGCGTCTCGCTCCTCGGCAGCCAGCTCGCCCCGGAGGATGTCATCGGCGTCCCTCAAATTATAGACGGATGCTCGAAGTTTTTTCCGCCCGCCATGATCGTTCGGGACAAACCCTACGTGCTCTTTCTCGACGAGCTCAACGCCTGTTCTCAGGAGATTCAAAAAGCCTTCTACAGCCTCATCACCGACCTTCGCGTCGGGGAGTACAAACTGCCGAAGGGCTCCGTCGTGATCGGGGCGGGGAACCGCGCTCAGGACGCGGCCATCGTGAAGCCCATGTCCTCCGCCCTCATCAACCGCATGGTGCACGTGGAGCTCTCCGTATCGCCCGACGACTGGCTCGAGTGGGGCTACGCCAACGGCATTCACCCTTTTATTACCGACTATATCACGCAACGCCCCGACCATCTCTGGTCGAAACCCCCTAAAACGGAAGAGGCTTTTTCCACCCCGCGCTCCTGGCACATGCTCTCCGATGCCCTGCGTGAATACGGCGAGAAAATTTCCGACGCGGACATCGAAATCTTGACGGCGGGGACCCTGACTCCGGCCCACGCCGTTCAATTCCGCGCCTTCGTCAAGCAGCTGCGGCGCAAGTACGGTATCGGCGCCATTATCGACGGAAAGGATCATTGGCCCGACAAACCCGAGGAACGGGACATCCTCTACTTCCTGGCCCAGAGCTTCCGAGCGTACCTGCTTAAAAACCTGCCCAGGGAAATAGACGCCGCCGGCCCTAAAGTAAAGGAACTGGCTTTCTCCGCCAAGGCGAGAATAAAAGAACTCGCCGCCATCAGCTTCGAGATCGCCCAAATGGTAGTGGCCGACGACGATGGGGAAAACCTGCCCGGTTATTTTATGGTGGAGATCGTCCGAGATTTGCCCCGCCTGGTGCGGAAAGCGCAAAAAAATGGCTGAACGGAAAAAAGCTGAACGGAAAAAAAAGGACATTTGGCTGGAACTCTTTCAGGCCGGGTACGAGCTGGTGGAGAAAAACGTCATTTTCGGGCCCGTTCTTCGGTATATCCGGGTAGACACCGACGACAAGGAGATAAGAGCGTCTCGGGATTTCGCGCGATGTTACAGTGACAGGATCATTTACGCCAACCGCGCGGTTCGTCTTGAACCGGAAGAATGGGCCTATGTCCTGGCCCACGGATTGCTGCATTACGCCCTCTGGCACTTCGAGGAAAAAGACGGCCCCGTCAGATCGGACCCCGTCAAATGGAACGTGGCCTGCGACATGTACGTCACCCGTTTCCTCATGGGCGTCAAGCTTTTCAAGCCTCCCGCGGCGGTAAACACGGAATTCCCCTATCCGTCCCTTTCCGAGGAAGAACTGTATCGCAGGCTCATGCCGATCAAGCTGGACGAAAGCCACATGGGGTTTTCCATCGGCTCCGGTTATACAGACATGGCGCTCTCTCCTCGTGCTGATCCTCTTTACGTTCTTTTCTCTATTTTAGGGATAAAGAAGAACCCTAAACAGGAGTTCGCGCGTATTTTCGAGCAGGCCCTAACCGACGCCGTGAACGCCGCGGTAGGGGTTGCCGCGGGTTACATCGAAAACATCAACGAGAATCCGCTCACAAAAATGAGTCCCGCCGAAAGGGCGCGCCGCTGGTTCATAAACTGCTATCCGCTGCTCGGAGCCCTGGCCGCGTCCTTCAAAATTATCGAGGATCCGGCCATTTGCGCTAGGGAAGACATCTCCGTCGCCGCCGTCAGCGAAAGCCTCTCGGCGATCTACTTCAACCCCGGCAGGGGGCTGAGGGAGGAGGAATACCGCTTCGTCATGGCCCACGAACTCCTGCACGTGGGACTGCGCCATCAAAGCCGCTGCCAGGGGCGCGACCCGTACCTTTGGAACGTGGCCTGCGACTACGTCATCAACGGCTGGCTGGTGGAGATGGGCGTAGGCACACTGCCCAATACGGAACTCCTGTTCGACGACAACTTCAAGGGAATGTCCGCCGAGGGGATTTACGACCTCATCGTCAGAGATATACGGAGGTTCAAAAAGCTGGCTACCTTGCGCGGCGTGGGGCTGTCGGACATGCTGGGCGAGGGAGAGGTCCGTTTTTACAAAGCGCCGGTGAGCTTGGACGAATTTTACCGCCGGGCCCTCAACGACGGTTTGGAATATCACAAATCCTCTCGGGGACTGGTTCCCGCCGGCTTGGAAGAAGAAATTCGCGCGCTCTGGCGCGCGCCCATTCCCTGGGACGTGGAGCTGGCCCGCTGGTTCGACCGTTTTTTCGCGCCGCTTGAAAAGAAGAGAACCTACGCCCGCCTCAGCCGCAGGCAAGCCGGTACGCCGGACATACCGCGCCCGCGCGCTGTTCCGGCTGTGGAAGACCTGGACGGACGTACCTTCGGCGTCGTGATCGACACCTCCGGTTCCATGGACCGCTACGCCCTGGCTGTGGCGCTGGGGGCGGTAGCCGGTTACGCCGCCGGCCGCGATGTGCCTTACGTCCGAGTCGTTTTCTGCGACGCCGCGGCCTATGACGCGGGATACATGCCGCCCGACGCCATTATGAGCGGGATCCGCGTCCGAGGGAGGGGCGGAACCGTGCTGCAGCCGGGAGTCGATTTCCTCGAAAACGCGAAAGATTTTCCTAAGAACGGCCCGATTTTGATCATCACCGACGCGGAGTGCGACCACTTCATCGTGAAGCGCGAACACGCGATCATGATTCCCAAGGGCAGACATCTCCCTTTCCGGCCCGATGGAGAGGTTTTCGTCTTCGAGTGACGAGTTGGGCGTCAAATAAGTATAGATTGGGCATCAAATAAGTATAGAGCGGAATTTTACGCTAGGGGGGGACGGGGTTATTCGTTCGCACAGGGCTTACCGGCCCCCCAAAAAGTTCTTTATGACTAATAAGCGACCTTTACAAACGCTCTTTGAACCACTTCACAATTTCCTGGATTCGCGCCAAACGGGGCTTGGGGCGGCCTCCGCGGCTGAGTTCGTGGTTTTCGCCCTTGAAGACGCAAATCCTGCTTTCCACCCCGTTGCGCTTCAGCGCCGAAAACATCTGGAGTCCCTGGGATATCTCGCAGCGGTGATCTTCGTCGGAGTGGATAACCAGGGTTGGGGTTTTGATTTGGTCGGCGTATTTCAGAGGGGAATGCCGCCACAGTTTGTCTACGTCGCTCCAGACATCCGCGTCTTGCTGGTCCCTCACGAAATAATGACCGATGTCGGAAAGGCCCGTCATCGAAACCCAATTGCAGATGCCGCGCTGGGTCGCCGCCGCCCGGAAGCGGTCCGTGTGCCCCACGATCCAGTTCGTCATGAACCCCCCGTAGGAGCCTCCCGTCACTCCCACCCTGTCCTTGTCCACAAAAGGCAGGGTCTTCAGCGCCCAGTCCGTGAAAAGCATCAGGTCGTCGTAATCAATAGTGCCGTACTTGCCTCGGATATCGTCGAACACGTTGTCCTTGCCGTCGCTGCCCCGGGGGTTGCAGAACAGAACGGCGAAGCCCTCCGCGGCCCAGCACTGCATCTCGTGGACGAACACGTCGCCGAACGTCATTTTGGGCCCGCCGTGTACGTGGAGCAGAGCCGGGTACTTCTTGCCCACCTCGAAACCCACGGGGCGCATGTACCAGCAGTCGAG